>JBILCM010000010.1:0-50275 GCA_044353165.1 Paenibacillus sp. | reverse complement strand
ATTAAACATTATTTCTTTACATTTGTGGACTGTTGAATGATGGCAACGACAACGCGGGCCGTATCTGACATGTCTTGTAATTTGATTTGTTCTTTTGTCGTATGAATGTGTTCATAACCGATGGCTAGGTTTACTGTTGGAATACCCATGCCGTTAAATATGTTGGCATCGCTCCCTCCTCCAGACTTGAACGTGCTACCGGATATTCCCAATGATGAGAAAGCATTCATTGCAATCTGTACTACGGTCGAAGAGGGTTCGCAGTTGTATGCAGGGTAAAGATGAAATTGTTCGAATGTGAAAGTTGCACCGTATTCTTCAGTGGCGGATTGGAATGCTTCTCGCATAAGTGAAATCTGTTGCATCATCTTAGACTGAATTAGGCTTCGAGCTTCTGCTGTAATCACCACTAGATCAGCAACAACATTCGTCTCACCGCCACCTTCAAATCGACCAACGTTAGCCGTTGTTTCATTATCTATACGACCAAGCGGCATACGTGATATAGCCTTCGCCGCAACAGCGATGGCACTTATCCCTTTTTCTGGGTTCACTCCTGCATGCGCTGCTTTACCATGAACCGTAATTTTTAATTTTGTTTGTGTTGGACCCGCTGTACAGATCATCCCAATAGAACCATCAGAATCGAGCGCATATCCGTATTTTGCAACGATAGTTTTGGGGTCGAGCGCACGCGCGCCAACAAGACCACTTTCTTCACCGGCAGTTATAACAAACTGCACGGCGCCATGTGGTATTTTGTGTTCATTGACAATACGTATCGCCTCCAAGATGGCGGCGATCCCCGCCTTATCATCACTTCCTAAAATTGTTGTCCCATCACTACGTATATAACCATCAGGATCAAGTTTGGGTTTTATACTTCTGCCTGGCGTAACTGTGTCCATATGGGATGTGAAAAATAATGGAACTACGTCTTCACAACCTTCTGTTGATGGCCATAGAATGATCAGGTTACCAGCACCATGACCTGTTACGGTCGTGGAGTCGTCTTCAAAAACTTCCAAACCAAGCTCTTTGAATTTTCGAATCAAAAAATCGCAAATGGCTCTTTCCGATTTAGTTTCACTGTCGATCTGCACCAACTCGAAAAATTCATTCAATAATCGCTGTTGAATGACCATGTAAAGGTTTCCTCCAACAAAGTTTTTGAGTTACAATAAAATTACTTATTTATCAACAAAGGAGCGTTCGAGTCATCATGGGGAACAGACTTTGGTTTAAAATCATCGTATGGGTAACTTTGTTATCCATGCTAATATCAACGTTGTTGCTAGGCATTCAATTTGTCGTTGCCTAATACAAATTCGTCGTTTCATCGAATGATTCAAGGTTCTCTTTCACCCGTTGCAAAAATCTTCCACAAATGACGCCATCTAAAATTCGGTGATCCAACGATAAGCACATATTCGCCATCGAGCGAACAGCGATCATATCTTTAATAACGACCGGTCTTTTCACGATAGACTCGAATGTTACGATGGCAGCTTGTGGATAATTAATAATGGGTTGCGACAAGATCGAACCGAAAGAACCTGTGTTGTTCACAGTGAACGTTCCCCCGGTCATATCGGAAGGTGAAAGTTTGCCGTTGCGTGTCTTTCGCGCCAATTCGTCTATTTCTCGTGCCAGCCCTGCAATATTCTTGCGGTCTGCTTGCTTAATGACGGGTGTTAATACGCTGTCTTCGGTCCCGACAGCTAAAGATATATTAATATCACGTTTCACAATGATTTTATCAACAGCCCATACAGAGTTCATCATCGGATAATCTTTTATCGCGCCTACGATGGCTTTAAGCACAAAAGCCAAATAAGTTAAGTTGAAACCTTCCCTTTTGAAAAAATCTTCTTTTACTTTATTTCTTAGGTTAACCAATTGGGTCACATCAACCTCAATCATTGTCCAGGCATGCGGAATCTCTGTTACACTTTGACGCATCCGGCTTGCAATTGTGTTGCGAATAGGTGTAATGTCTATAAAATATTCTCGATTATCCCCATGTTCGACTTCGATCGTAGGCGTTCTAGGCTCATTAGATAAATGCATCCCGGTAGACCGCACCGATGTCTCAACCGTGTTCGGCGTTTCAAGAAAATTGACTGCTCTAAGGGGTCTATTAACAGTTGTCATTGTTGTCTTATGAGCACCAGATTCAATATAAGCAACAATGTCTTTCCTCGTAATGCGTCCCTCTAATCCGCTTCCCACAATATGAATTCGGTCAAGTACAATCCCATGCTCGTTTGCCAACGCTTGAACAGCCGGTGAATAACGTCGCCGCTTTGAATCGTCATTCTCGGAAGTTTGATGTCGCATAATACCGTCTTGTTGCGTTTGGGCCTTTTTCTCTAAGACGATATGGTTGTTTTGTGGCATAGCATTTGTCGAATTGCTAACGAAGCAGAGCGGTTCGCCTACAGCAGCTTCCACACCTTCTGCAACACAAATTTCAGAAACAATCCCTTCGAATGGCGAGGGCATCTCTGTTGTGACTTTATCCGTAATTAATTCACATAACACATCGTATTGCTTCACGGGTGTACCCGCAGTGACCAACCATTTGCCAACTGTTGCAGATACGAGACTCTCCGCTAGATGCGGAACCAGAACAGGCATTGTGCCTAGTTTGGTGTTAGATTCCGTCATGCCGCTCATAAGTTGCCAACCTCCATCAAAAACGTTCTAATATAATGCAAGTTTGCGCATGGCATCTTTTAACTTATCTGGACTTAACAAGAAGTATTTCTCTGCCGTTGGACTCATACCTACGGCAGGTACGTCATGACCGCACAAACGCATGATCGGAGCATCCAAATCGTACAACAACTCTTCTGCAATGATTGCCGAAACTTCTGCGCCGATACCACCTGTTTTATTGTCTTCATGTACGATTAACACTTTGCCCGTTTTTGCGGCGGCGGATAATATGGCTTCACGATCAAGCGGTTGTAGCGTCC
Organism: Paenibacillus sp.; assembly: GCA_044353165.1. Lineage (GTDB taxonomy): Bacteria > Bacillota > Bacilli > Paenibacillales > YIM-B00363 > JBILCM01. Next base: position 47,294 of record JBILCM010000010.1, on the reverse strand, counting down.
TGAGATCGAGAATATGAGAACTAATTCCCTCGTCGGCCAATGCTTCAGCTGCACTTAACGCAAAGTGTACTGTAATTCCATATGTAATCACGGTAATGTCTGTTCCTTCTCTTTTCACGTCTGCTTTCCCGATAGGCACGATAAATTCATCAGCAAGCACTTCACCAGAAATGGACAAATAACATTTTTTGTGTTCGAAAAAAAGTACTGGATCAGGGTCCCTTATGGCAGCAAGCATGAGTCCTTTGGCATCTGATGGTGTCGAAGGGGCGACCATTTTTAAACCCGGTGTGCCAAAAAAAACGGACTCTGGACATTGTGAATGATAGAGTGAACCTCCCCCTGTAGCCCCATATGGAGCTCGAATCACAATCGGACACGACCAGTCGTTATTGGAACGATATCGGATTTTGGCCGCTTCAGAAATAATCTGGTTCGTGGCTGGAAAGATAAAATCTGCAAATTGCATCTCGGCGATCGGTCGCAAACCATGCATGGCCGCCCCAATAGCAACTCCCACTATGGCAGATTCCGACAACGGGGTATCGAGTACCCGTTCATATCCATACAACTCTCGCAATCCTTTGGTGGCGTTTAAAACTCCACCTTTGCCCACATCCTCACCCAATATAAAGACACGCTCATCGCGGCCCATTTCTTCGCTCATTGCAGACCGAATCGCTTCCAAATACTTCATGACAACCACTGCTTATCAACCTCCTTGCGTATCATTCCCGTAAACATACAGCAATGTATCCTCTGGGTTTGGATAAGATGCGCGATCCGCATACTCCGTAGCCTCATGAATTTCCTCATCAATTTTGGATATCAATGCTTCTTCTCTCTTGCGATCCAGCAACCCGATCTCATATAAATATGTGCGAAGTTGATGAATTCCATCCTTTGCACGATGTTCTTCGATTTCTTCTTTTGTTCGATATAATAAATCATTATCTGCGGTAGAATGCGGTGACAAACGATACATCATCGCCTCTATCAAAGTAGGTCCTTCACCAGCTAGTGCACGCAACCTTGCTTGTTTTACGGCTGCATACACCTCGAATGTATTATTTCCGTCTACCCGAACACCTGAAAATCCATACCCAAGTGCACGATCTACAACTCGGCCAGCGACCTGCTGATGCTCTGGGACAGATATCGCATATCGGTTGTTCTCGCACAGGAGTATAACCGGTAATTTATGGACACCAGCAAAATTACAACCTTCATGAAAATCACCTTGATTACTAGACCCTTCCCCGAAAGTAACGAGTGAAACAGATGATTCTTTGCGTAATTTAGCTGCATATGCAGCACCTACTGCATGTGGGATTTGAGTGGCTACTGGACTTGAACCCGTAAATACGCCAAGACGACGCGAACCAAAATGACCTACCATTTGTCTTCCACCGCTATTCGGATCTTCCGCTTTTAGAAACAATTGCAGCATGAGTTCCTTCAAAGTCATGCCTATTGTTAGCATGAAACCATAGTCTCGATAATAAGGAAAAAACAGATCTGTGCCCGGCAATAATGCGTATGCTGCTGCCACCTGAGCTGTTTCCTGTCCGATGCCTGATACATGAAATGGCACTTTCCCTGCCCGTTGCAACAACAATGCACGCTCATCATATTTTCTAGCTGTCATCATCAGCTCATACATTCGAATCGTGTCTTGATCAGTCAAACCGCTCTGCGCATGTAATGTTTGATTTTTTTTCAAGTCTTGCTCATGAACCAACAGGATCGCCTCCTTAGGACCGAGTATTATGACCTGGTCTTAAACCCATCTTACAATCCGACTGCACGCCCGTCAACTATCTGACTCACCTCTGCCATAACTTCAGAAAGCGTTGGATGCGGGTGAACCGTAGCGCTAATCTCCCATGGCGTTGCTTCCAATAAACGGGCTAACGAAGCTTCTGCAATCAACTCTGTCACTTTTGCGCCAATCATATGCACACCAATGACATCGTTCGTCTGTTGATTAACAACCATTTTTACAAAGCCACATTCATCGCCGTAGACGAGTGCTTTCCCATTCGCACGAAAAGGAAATTTAGCTGTTTTAATTTGTAAACCTGCTTCGATCGCTTCACGCTCAGTCATGCCGATCGAGGCGGTTTCGGGATGTGAATACACACAACGCGGCATGTCAATACTCTGGTAAGGTCGAATTGCTTTACCACATATATGATCTACCGCAATTACACCTTGTTGCATGGCTACATGAGCAAGCCTCATGCCAGCAACGACATCTCCTATGGCATAAATATGTGATTCGCTCGTCTGCATCCATGAATTCACCCGAATCCCATCGCGCTCAACGACAACATCGGTATTTTCAAGTCCAATCCCTTCCACATTAGGAGCTCGTCCAATCGCAACGAGCAACATTTCTGCAGATACTTCCTCCGGATTACCATGTTGTATGATTTCAAACGTAATTTCCTGTGTCTCATCATTCACAACGCGCTTAATCACGGTATCCGGCAACATTCGAGCTCCTGTAATAATACGAATGCCCCGTTTCTTTAGTAGTTCAGACATCTCTTTCGAAATATCAACGTCTTCGGATGGCAACAACCGGTCTGCTTCTTCAATCAATGTCACCGCAACTCCAAAATCGTTCATCATTGAGGCCCATTCGACGCCAATAACGCCTCCACCAACAATTAACAGTGACTGCGGAAGTGTTGACAACTCTAACGCTTCATCACTCGTAAATATAAACTGACCATCAGGGTCTAGATCCCTGAATGATCGCGGGCGGGAACCTGTAGCTACAATGACATGCTCATTCATTAATGTAATGGTTTCTCCATCAGGCATTTCTATTGCAACGGACCCACTCCGCGGCGAGAAGATTGATGGTCCAATGAGTCTCCCTTTTCCTTGAAAGACTGCTATTTTATGTTTCTTCATGAGCGCTTGCAATCCCGAATGAAGTTGATTAACGACCCCTGCCTTACGGTGTTGCACTTTCTTGAAATCGATGGAAATAGACTGGGACGAATCCACCTGAACGCCATATTCTGCACTATTTTTCAATGTTGAATATACCTCGGCACTTCGCAATAACGCTTTGCTTGGTATACACCCTTTATGTAAACAAGTTCCGCCTAATGATGCTTTCTCTACTACCGCTACGGATTTGCCCCATTGCGCTGCACGGATTGCTGCTGTATACCCGCCCGGGCCGCCGCCGATGACTACGATATCGTAAGTGTGCGTCAATCTTGGTTCCTCCTGCCATGCTATACTTCGCTATAAATTTTCAGTTCGATGTTCATGAATTTGTTACACTCTTGAACATTGTACCCTTTTTTACTTCACAAGAGATAGAGTAAAATTAATTAATAAATAAACATACAAACTAGAAAGCGAGGCACGTGAATGCTGTCTGCAAAATTTTCGCGATTTATTGCTGTGCTTCTGCTCGTCATTCCCGGACTTTTGGCTACATATGGTTTTCTTCTCATGAAGAATGCTGTTTTTGAAGCGTTCGGCCCTGGAACATTACCTTGGATAAAATTCATCATTGGATTTATATTGTTCGGGCTCGGTATTGCCTTCGTAGGCGGTTGGATTTTTTATAGAGATCGCAAGCGCAACTATGTAGCTCCCCGTTTTCGGGAAAAAAAACAAAAACAGCCCCGTTAACCCCACATATATCGGGTTTCCCGGCGGCTGTTACTTTTATTTTACGATCAGTTTAGAAATCATTTCGGCGTGACCTTGGCCACAAAGTACGGTACACACAATGTTATATTCACCAGGCTTATCAAAGGTAACTTCCTTCTCTAAATTAGCACCCTGCAACTCAATTCCAAGCCCTTCTATAGCGATGCCATGTAAGCCTTGTTCGTTCACGAGTTGCAATGTCATCGTTGAACCGGCTTCAACCGTATACTCTGGTTGATCGAACTTCCAGTTGCTTGCAATGATTTCGACCGTGTTCGCTTCTGCGGCGAGCTCCTCCTCGGATGGCGGTTGGGGCATTTCGCTAAACAACACGCCCACACCTAAAGCAAAAGCTCCGAAAAACAACACAGATACGACCCACTTATACATAATTCAGTTTCCCCCTCATGCTTTGTAACTCTTATTATAATGTCTCTCACACGGTTTCGGCTATCTTCAACTATCAGGAACATGGCAATTTTTTGAACGTTTTGAATATAACATATCCAATAAAAAAAGAAAATGGGGAAACCCTATTGCATCAAATTATCCAATGAAGGATAATATAAGAACATATATTCTTATTGTGGAGACAGATAACGGTGAAACAAAAACATTCTCCGGTTACTCCAGCCGTAACCGCTGTTGAAGAACTAGGCAGTATCAAAGAGATCATCGTGCTGAATTTGGTATTGGCTGTGTTCAGTCGTGACAGCAAAATAATTGAACACAGCCCGCTTAGGACAAAGCAACCGTACTTGGATCTTATACAGCGGGCAATCGAGGGAATTGTACAAGACTTAACTCTGTTAAAAAATCATCTAAAGCAGCGAGGGATTAAAATTACCGATGAACGACGTGATAAAAGCGGGGTGGGATGCGTCTACTGGTGCCGCGGGTACAAGGCAAGTTTTGAAATGCTATGGCATTTAGCAAAGGCTGAGACGGAGGTGCGTATGCGTAAATATTTAGGAGAGGATATCCATAAATATGTACGGACAGATTTGCCACCGCATCTGCGTCCGGGGTGGTTGCTAGAGCCTGTTCCACACTTACCAAACACGTCAGCACCACAACCACGCACATCCATAGAAGACACCATTTAACTATTACTTTGACCGAAGTCGAGCACGGACCATGAGTTGAACAAATGCAAGCACGCCCGTCCATACAAGCGAAGCTGACAAAGCAAGAAAAAACCAATCGCCATTCTTTAAGCTGAAATACAACAGTCCATGAGCACCAAGTAAAATGAGGAAAGCGAGAAACAAATTTAGACGAATAATCCACTGCAACATTGCGTTCATATCCGAATAGACCCCCAAGTTATAGGATATAAAGTATAAATTATAGTTTGTCCTCAGCCGGAGTTGCGCATACGTTGCATAGAGAATGTCATTATCCTACTTTATGCTCGATTCGAAGTTTGTCAGCAACCATTGCAATAAATTCACTGTTAGTTGGCTTGGCTTTAGATATGTTGATTGTGTATCCGAACAAATGTGAGATCGAATCGATATTACCACGAGTCCAAGCGACTTCAATGGCATGACGTATGGCACGCTCAACCCGTGAAGGAGTGGTGCGATATTTATCCGCAATTGCTGGATACAAAGACTTCGTTACAGCACTTAACATTTCAATATTGTTATAGACCATAACAATGGCATCCCGTAAATAATGATACCCTTTAATGTGCGCCGGAACCCCTACTTCATGAATAATATTGGTGATGCTGGCATCTAAATTCGGTTTTGTATGGTTTTTTTGTGCAAGGCTCGGAGGACGCTTACTCTGTTGTGAATGAAGAGTTGAACCGACAACATTCGCAGCATGAACAGCGACTGAGGACGATACCAGTTGACGTACCCGGTTTGCCAGTAAATCCAAATCGAATGGCTTAAGAACATAATATGCTGCACCAAGTTGTACAGCCTTCTGCGTAATGTTTTCTTGACCAAAAGCAGAAAGCATAATGATTTTTGGACTTACGTGCAATTGCAACAACTTCAGTCTTTCGAGCACACCCAAACCGTCCAAGTGCGGCATTATAATATCCAATATAAGAACGTCAGGAGTAATTCCTTGATTTATAATAAGATCGAGTACTTCTTCCCCGTTATGAGCAACGCCAACAACTGAAAAATCTTCTTGATCATTTAAATATTCAGACAATAAACTTGTAAATTCATGATTGTCATCTGCTAGTAAAACCTTAATTGTTTGCAAAAAAATATCCTCCTTGACTGTCTTGGGAACAATCTATTGATTTGGTTAATAATGGATTCGACAGTGCAAACAAAAAATCCTTTGTCGAAAATGTTTTTTCTTTCGACACAAAAACCCAAGGCAATTAACTCGCCTTAGGTTGTGTTTGCGATTCTGTCAATACACCTGCATCGCGAAGCATCCACTCAATAAAACAACCGTAACCACTTGTAGGGTCATTCACAAATACGTGTGTAACAGCGCCAACTAATTTCCCGTTCTGAATGATGGGACTACCACTCATACCTTGGACAATTCCACCTGTTTTTTCGATCAAACGTGAATCTGTAATTTTTAGTATCATACCTTTTGTGGCTGGGAAAGTTTGTTTTGAAACGTGTACGATTTCAATATTGAATTTTTCTACCCGCTGTCCTTCTACAACTGTTAATATATGTGCCGGACCCTCAGTTACTCCATCTGCGAACGCAACAGGAATCGGCTTTTGTAAATTATCAAAATATTGTGTTTGATTTATGGTTCCATAAATTCCGAAATCCGTGTTTTTTTGGATGTTTCCTAACACTTTATTTTCTTCGATAAAAACAGCACGCTTCTCACCTGGTTCACCGTGTTGACTCTTGGCGATCGAAGTAACGTTAGAATGAACGATTTGTCCGCCTCCAACAATAATGGGAGTTTGTGTATCCATATCTGTAATAACGTGACCAAGCGCTCCATATTTTTTATGCTCTGGGGCATAGAAAGTTAACGTTCCTACACCAGCTGCAGAATCTCGGATATAAACACCTATTCGGTAGGCTTTATCTAAAACATCATAGGTCGGCTGAATTCGAGTTTGGAAAGTTTCTCCTTGTCGCAATACAAGTAAATCGATGGTTTGATGCAATTTCCCGGCAGTTTGGACAATGTCAGAAACTTGGCTTACATCATTCATTCTAATACCATTCATTTGTAAAATTAAGTCGCCGGCAATTAATTTAGCATCTTCCCCTGGAGATTTTTTATGTTGCTGATCAATATGGACCGAATGATGACCGATAATAAGGATACCTTTGGACTTGATCTTTACCCCAATGGTTTGACCTCCAGGAATGACTGAAACCTCCGGAATAACATTCACATTCACGGTTTTTAAAGGAATTTTTCCAAATAATTTGACTTTCATAACAGTTTGACCTGCCGTGTGTGATTGAACCGAGAATGGTTGCTGCAAATCAAGTTCAGATGAAACTTGAGAAGACCCATTCACTCGGATAATATTGGGGTCTTGAACAATCACTTGTGCATGTACTGGCATATTGAGTCTTAGTTCAGTTTTTTCTCCATTGAAAAACCGCAGTTTTTCGGGGAATGAAGCATAACATTGAAAAGGCGGGGACGCAACAAGGAGACAAACAACAAAGACGAGCATCAGTCCAATTATTTTCCGAGCTTTCCTGTAAATCAAGAAAACCACGCTCCTTTACGTTCCTCACGCATTGGGCGATTGTGATCGCCTAACAACGTATCATTAAGGTATCCCCACCCCTTCAATTTTAAACTCGAAAAACTTTACCTACCTTCATTCCAATTCGCTTTATGAACAGTTGCCAAGTTCAGCATTTCTTGAGCATGTTGAATTGCAGATTCAGTTATTTCTACACCTCCGAGCATACGTGCTAATTCATTTATTCGGTCTGGCTGTTCTAATGGCGTAACAAGCGTGTATGTTCTATCTACATGCACCCTTTTTTCAATTGCATAATGATGGTCAGCCATACATGCAACTTGTGGTAGATGTGTAACAGAGAATACTTGGGCATGTTTTGCTAATGCGGCCATTTTCTCAGCAATCGCTTGTGCAGCTCGTCCACTCACACCCGTATCTACTTCGTCAAAAATTAACACTGGCACATGATCAACAGCGACAAATAATGATTTCAACGCAAGCATAATTCTCGATAACTCACCACCTGAAGCAATCCTCGCAATCGATTTCAGTGGTTCGCCTGGGTTAGGGGCAATCATAAATTCCATGCGATCTACCCCTTCTGATGGCCATTGGCCTGACGTTAAAACATGTTCAACGGTAAAAATAGTTTTGTCCATATGTAAATCTTTTAAATTTTCCATTAATGAGGTTGATAATTGCTTTGCAGTTACTAAACGAATCGCAGTTAATGCATTTGCAACTTCCCTTAATTCTAGTTCAATTTTATTTTTCTCATGGGTAAGGCTAGCAATTCGTTCTTCCTGTTGTTCTAGATTGTCCACTTTTACACGAATGGATGCAGCATATTCAATAATTTTTTCAACAGTCTCACCGTATTTTCGCTTTAGCGAATGAATAAGTTGTAGCCGTTGCTCCAATTGATCGAGTTTATTTGGATTAAATTCAATCTTTTCGCGATAATCCCGAAGCTGATAAGCAGCATCTTCCAATTGAAAATAAGCAGACTGCAATTGATCCAACAATGGATTTAGTGCAACAGGATCAAATTTTGTTACATCTGAAATACGCTGTTTCGATTTTGTTATCCAGTCCAACCCTTGTTTATTTCCATATAATGCTTCATAACTTTCGTTCACAGCAGTATACAATCGTTCTGCATTGGCCAATTTTTGCTTTTCCTCAATTAACATTTCCTCTTCTTTAACTTTTAATGAGGCAGCCTGAATTTCATCGGACTGGTAACGATATAAATCTGCAAATTGAATCATTGTTTTGCCTTCGTCTTGTAGAACTGCAATTTCATTGGAGATCTTTTTAAATTTTTGGTAAACCATCTGATACGTCTTTTTTTTCTGAAGTAATTTTTCGCCGCCATATTCATCCAACCACTCCAAGTGTCGATCGACGCGAAGCAACGATTGGTGTTCATGTTGTCCATGGATGTTAACCAACATTTCGCCAACTGCTTTTAAAGTAGCCAACATGACCAATTGTCCATTGATTCTTGCGGTACTTTTGCCGTTAGATGTGATTTCTCGACGTATGATCACTGTCGATTCCTCTGTTGTGTCAATCCCTTGAGTTTGTAAAAAAGTAAATACAGGATGATGGACAGGAAGATCAAAAAGAGCCTCAATTTCTGCCTTGTCACAACCATGGCGAACAAGGTCAGAAGAAGCTCTTCCGCCGATGATTAAGCTTAATGCATCGATGATGATAGATTTACCTGTTCCTGTTTCCCCTGTTAAGACGTGAAATCCTCGACGGAACGAGAGTTGTACTTCTTCAATCACTGCCAAATGTTTAACAGATAACTCCAGGAGCATATTTTTCCTCCTTACGATAACATCCCAAGAATATCTTCCATAACCTGAGCGCTAGCCTCTGAACTTTTACAAATAATCAAAACCGTATTGTCTCCACATATGGTTCCCATCACAGTCGGCCAATTCAAATTATCAATAAGTTCACCTAATGTATTGGCTGTACCAGGCAAACTTTTTAGAACAACCAAATTGTTCGCATAATCCACTGAACTAAAGTAGTCATGCAGTGCTCGTTTTAGCTTCAGCAGGGGGTTATATCTGGGGTCCGAAGGAAGAGAGTATTTGTAACGCCCGTCCAATCGTGAAACTTTCACCAACTGCAGTTCTTTAATATCGCGTGACACTGTCGCTTGTGTCGCGTGAAATCCATGGTCTCTCAATGCGGCCACCAATTCATCTTGCGTATCAATGTCTTGAGTTGTAATGAGTTCACGGATTTTCAATTGACGTTGCCCTTTCATATCATCACAACTCCAACTCAAATTGTATTTTATATACTTTTCGCAACAATGGATCTACGTATAGCACACCCGCAATTTCCTTGTAAATGAGAGCGTATGGTAATAAAGCTTCCCGGATTGCGCTACCCGCGTTGATATTCAGTTGTTTTCGTGGTTTTGCTACCTTAACAAGATATACCTCATTTGCTTTACGAGCAAAAAAATCAACAAAAACATGGCTCCCAAGCTGTTGATTATCAAGATGAATCCGGATGTTAATTTTCTTCTTACCATGGATTGCCTTATAACCTTGCTCGATCAATAATTCAACAATTTTATCGTTCATCGCAGGAGAAATCGTCGATTCGAGTACGTGAATGTGAGGGTTTACAAACAACCAACGGCGAAACGCAACGGTTAACCAGAGCAAGAGTACCGCTAATACAAGAAACAGCACAATAATGTCACTATTTATGCCTATTCACCCCCGAGGATACGGTTTAACCTTCTATGAATATAAAACTTTGTGTGCCTCATCTACGGTTTTAGCAACGAGTTCATAATGTCTAGAGTTTGGATCACAATCATTTAACATTGGCCCAGCCCCCAAGGACCAAAGAGATAAAAATTCAATATTCCCTTCACTTCCTGTAATTGGGGAGTACGTCAAACCCTCAAGCACAATTCCTATCGATTCTGCAAATTTTATCAGATTTAAGAGGATTTCGCGATGTAACTTATCGTCTTTGACAACGCCAGATTTACCAACCGCATCTCTCCCTGCTTCGAATTGAGGTTTAATAAGTGCAACAAACTGATCCCCAGGCATTAATAAAGTTAGAAGTGGTGGAAAAATTAGTTTTAATGAAATGAATGAAACATCAGTAGCTGCGAAATTGGGTTTAGGTCCTTTGAGATCCGTTGGTTTCACGTATCTGAAATTGAATTTTTCCATCACACAGACGTGTGGATGTGTACGAAGCCGCCAATCGAGTTGATTCGTTCCTACGTCAATTGCATATATGTACGATGCACCGTGTTGAAGTGCACAATCCGTAAATCCGCCAGTTGAAGAACCTATGTCAATCATAACGATTCCTTCAAGCTGCAAGTGAAAATGATGAATCGCTCTCTCAAGTTTTAATCCTCCTCTGCTTACATAAGGATGGATCTGACCTTTAATAGAAAAAGCGCTCGACTTAGGGACTTTCATACCTGCTTTCTCCAAACGATTCCCATTTAAAAATACAAGGCCAGCCATAACGGCGGCCTTCGCTTTTTCCCTGCTGTCATAAAAACCTTGTTCTACAAGTAATAGATCGATTCTCTCTTTACTTTCAGGCATACCTTACACTCCATTTTATTTATTGATTAGAGAGGACGAAGGCATATTCTGATTTAGTATGCTTCTCACACGTTCAGCAAGATGTTCTGTCGTAAGTCCAACTTCCAATCGTTGTTCATCAATACTTCCGTGTTCCACAAATATATCTGGAATACCTAAAGGAAAAATTCTCATATTGTATTTTTGATGAAGTGCATACCACTCCAAGACTGAACTTCCAAAACCGCCCTGAATCGCACCTTCCTCTATTGTAATGATTGGCAAATCCTCAGCACCGATCGTTAAGAGCATTTGTTCATCAAGCGGCTTTATAAATCGTGCATTAATGATGCGTACAGAGATGCCCTCTTTCTCCAACTCATGAGCTGTTAATTCTGCAATCCTAACCATCGTGCCTACAGCAAGTACAGCTACATCATTGCCTTCGCGGGTTATTTCCCACTCACCAATCGGTATTTTTCGTAAAACAGGATCTAGTGTAACACCTAACCCTTGAATGCGCGGATAACGAACAGCAATAGGTCCTTGATTATAGTGCAGTGACGTAAATAACATATGCCTTAATTCATTCTCATCCTTGGGCATCATTAGGGTCATATTGGGAACATGTCTCAAATAAGCGATATCATATACTCCCTGATGCGTCTCACCATCTGCACCTACAAACCCCGCACGGTCAATGGCAAAAATAACGTTTAAATTTTGCCTTGCAATGTCGTGGACAACTTGATCGTAAGCACGTTGGAGGAACGTTGAATAAACAGCAAAAACGGGCTTCAACCCTTCCGCCGCAATGGCTCCACAAAGAGTAGCTGCGTGTTGTTCTGCAATACCCACGTCATACATGCGTTCAGGAAATCGATCCGCAAACTTCAAAAGCCCAGAGCCGCCAGGCATGGCCGGAGTTACAGCAATAACACGTGGATCTTGCTCTGCCAATTCAATGAGGGTTTTGCCAAACACTTCGGTGTACATGGGTGGACCTGCGGACTTTACTACTTGTCCTGATTCGATCTTGTATGCGCCCAAACCGTGCCATGTATATGAATCCGCCTCTGCAGGAGCATATCCTTTACCCTTGGTTGTCACGACATGAACTAGAACAGGTCCCGTCATTTTTTCAGCTTGGCGGAATGTTTCTAAAAGTAATGGAATATTATGTCCATCGACAGGACCAATATATGTGTAGCCTAATTCTTCAAATAAAACACCAGATACCACGAGATATTTTAGGCTGTCTTTTACTTTTTCTGCCCAATTTGCCAATTTCCCTCCGATCGCAGGTACTTTCTTTAGCAAATGTTCAATTTCTTCTTTCGTTTTCTTATATGTTTTTCCAGACCTTACCTTACTTAAATAGTGGTGTAAAGCACCTACATTCGGGGAAATCGACATTTCGTTGTCATTCAACACGACAATCAAATTCTTTTTCTCATGTCCGATGTGATTCAGTGCCTCGAATGCCATGCCGCCTGTTAATGCGCCATCCCCAATCATAGCTATAACCTTATATTGCAATCCTTGAAGGTCACGTGCGATAGCCATACCCATGGCTGCTGATAATGATGTTGAACTGTGGCCTGCTTCCCAAACATCATGTTCAGATTCGTTTCGTTTTACAAAACCGCACAAACCTTTGTATTTACGTAATGTATGAAATCGGTCCATCCTGCCTGTTAACAGCTTATGTACGTAAGCTTGGTGCCCAACATCAAAAATAAATTTATCACGCGGGCTGTCGAATAAATAATGCATGACGATTGTTAATTCTACAACACCAAGGTTTGGAGCAAGATGCCCCCCCGTATTGGATAGAGAAGTAATCAAAAATTGCCGGATTTCAGAGGCTAATTGTTCCAATTCCGCAATCGAAAGATGTTTAATATCTTTGGGCTGGTTTATCGTTTCGAGCCACACGTTGCATCCCTCACTTTCCGTTGAAGCTGTGCTAATCTGAATACGTATAATTCCTACTGGCATTATAACACAGTTCAAAAATGAGTCTCAATGTAAGAAGGTATTCAATTCAATTACTGCAACGCTCAGAAATCCCTTGACATTAAGTACTCAGCTAACAAAAGTAGCCTTTGCGGTTGAGGAATTGCCCCATCAAGCAAAGCCTCCTTCCCTAAACGTGTCAATTGTTCTACCTTCTGAATACTCTGATCAAGACCCATTAAGTAAGGATATGTTACTTTATTCTGTGTTTCATCACTTTTTGTTTTTTTTCCAAGTTTATGCTGATCGCCAATAATATCTAGAATATCGTCTTGAATCTGAAAAGCCAAGCCAATGGATTGTCCGAAAATTTCCAATGCTTGTAATTGTTGTGGTCGAGCACCTCCGATCAACCCGCCGGCGCGGAGTGAAAAAACAATTAAATCAGCTGTCTTGTGCGTATGGATATAATCCAGCCGTTCTAAATCTGTCTCTCCCTGAACGCTAAGTATATCTGCCGCTTGTCCTCCAACCATTCCCATAGCCCCGGCAAAGATCGATAATTCTTTCGTGATTGCCAATGCTGTCGCAGGAGATACATTCGGACAACGATCAGGTGTTGTTGAAACAAGATAAAATGCATGTGTCAGTAAGGCATCTCCAGCAAGAATGGCCATAGCTTCCCCAAACATACGATGATTTGTTGGTTTACCCCTACGGAAATCATCGTTGTCCATGGCAGGAAGATCATCATGGATCAAAGAATATGTATGAATGAGTTCAATTGCACTTGCAATCGAAATCGCGTCTTTGTGGTCGTGTCCTATTGCCTCGGTAGCAGCCAAAACAAACACCGGCCTTAATCGCTTCCCTCCCGCAAGAAGAGAGTACATCATCGATGCGCGTAACGTCTCAGGAACATCCCAATTCGACGGAAGAACAAGAGAGAGTTCTTCATGCATCATACGGCCCACATCCGCAATGAATTGTTTTAACGATTCCGGATCTTGCATTACGTATTTTCACCTTTCTCTTCTGGGGAGATGAATGGTTTTTTGACCCAAGCACCTTCCTCCTCTAGTAAAATATCAATTTTACGTTCAACACTCTCTAATTTTTGATTACACAACCTCGAAAGACGCATACCTTCTTGGAATAAATCAATCGCATATTCAAGTGGCAGGTCTCCTTTCTCGAGCTTCGTTACAATCTCTTCTAGCTGTTCCATTGCTTGTTCAAAACCAATTTCCGATTCACTCATTTTCCTGAACCCCCTTCATTGTGATCACCTTACACCCAAGAAAACCGTTCAATAAACGGATCGTTATTTCATCGTCAACTGCCACTTCACCTAACGATCGGATAAGTTTATTCTGATTCCCGTATACGAGACTGTATCCTCTTTCCATCACCTTAAGGGGACTCAGTGCATCAAGTTTCCGTAAAATTAACATGAAGTGATGGTAATGTTCTGTTTTAATGGTTTGAATGGATTGAGCAAGTTTTAGATGAAGGACACGAATGTTCGCTCTTGACTGGTGAATAAATATTATGGGGTTTGCCTCACGTAACTTTTGATCTATTTTTGATAAACGTTCCCTTGATTTCGATGTGACTGTATTGATTTGGAGATGCAACTCACTTTGGTATCGCTCCAATCTTGAAACTTGTTGCATCATCAGTTGCATCCTGGGATTTATAAAAAATGGGGATCGTTTGAAGCGTGTAAGTTTATCAATTCGCGTTGAGAGTATCGATTGAATTGCTTTTACCATTCGCTGATTCCAATGACTTAATTGTTTGATCAATTCTTGTTGATTCGGCACTGCTAGTTCCGCTGCGGCCGTCGGTGTCGCTGCGCGAAGATCCGCAACAAAATCAGCAATGGTCACATCTGTTTCATGCCCAACTGCTGAAATGATCGGAATTTTGGATTTTGCAATCGCTCTTGCCACAGTTTCTTCGTTGAAGCTCCACAATTCCTCTAATGAGCCTCCACCTCTACCTACGATGAGAACATCAGCGGTTTGCAACTCATTCATAAATTGGATAGCTTTCACAATGGAAGGCGCTGCATGAATACCTTGCACGGCTATCGGGTAAACCAAGATGGATGTAGCAGGATTTCTTCTATGCAACGTGGTAACGATATCCCTAATAGCAGCTCCGGTTTTCGATGTAATGACACCGACAGTTGAAGGGAACGAGGGAATCGGTCGTTTTCGTGAGTGAAGAAACAATCCTTCTCGTTCAAGTTTTTGTTTCAATTGTTCAAATGCTAAATATAAATTCCCTATACCATCTGGTTGTAACGAACTGATGTACAATTGATATTGCCCGTCACGTTCATAGATGGTCACACTCCCATTCGCAATAACACCCAGTCCATCTTTAAGCACAAAATTTATCTTCGAGGTTTGCCGGGCAAACATAATACACTTTATTTTGCTGTCCTTATCTTTCAATGTAAAATAGAAATGACCTGAAGAATGATGAGTAAAATTCGATATTTCTCCTCGTACCCAAACGTTCTGCAGCATAAAATCTGCATCGAGTTTCATTCGCAAATATCGCGATAAATCCAATACTGATAAAATTTTCGTGCTTGTCTCCATGCTCAGTGCACCGCCTAAATTACGAATGAAGCACCTGTGAAGCTGCTTCAATTGTATTTTTCATGAGCATCGCTATCGTCATGGGTCCAACACCGCCAGGAACAGGTGTAATATATGACGCGATGTTCTTCACCGATTCAAAATCAACATCACCAACCAACTTTCCATTCGCTAATCGGTTCATGCCTACATCGACCACAACAGCACCATTCTTGATAAAGTCAGAATTAACATACTGTGCTTTCCCGATAGCAGCAATAACGATATCCGCTTCTTTAGAAATCTCCTGCAACCGTTGTGTTTGAGAATGACATATAGTTACGGTAGCATGTTCCTGGATGAGTAATGCGGCCATCGGCTTTCCGACAATGTTGCTTCTACCAATGACAACAACTCGTTTTCCTGCGATTTGGATATTGTATGCTTTCAGCATTTCAATCACACCCGCAGGGGTGCATGGTACAAAACCATGATCGCCTATCAGTAGATTCCCCATATTCATAGGATGAAAGCCATCGACATCTTTTTGTGGCGCGATTGTATCAATAATTTTCTTCTCGTCTATCTGTTTAGGTAATGGTTTTTGAACCAAAATACCATGAATACGCGTGTCTTGATTGAATTCTTTAATCCGTAAGATCAAATCATCCTGTGAAGTTTCTTGTGGAAGCCGGAGGACTTGTGAAAAGATACCTAACGCCATACAAGCTTTTTCTTTGTTTCTGACATACACGTGTGATGCGGGGTCATCACCTACAAGAATGACCGCCAAACCAGGTTGAAATCCTGTATTTTTTAGTTGTTCAACTTTCATTAACGATTCTTCTTTGAGTTGATTGGCAACCATTTTCCCATCAATGATTAATGCTGACACAAGCGTTTCCCCTTTAGTTCTGTATCGTCTGAAATTATTTGTTCAGTTCTTGCAACTGGCCCATCATTTTTCCTAAAACCCCGTTCACAAATTTCCCTGATTCTTCCGTGCCAAAATGTTTGGCAAGTTCAATTGCTTCATTCACAGCAACTTTGGGAGGTACATCTGCTCGATACAACATTTCGAAAACAGCTAGTCGCAAAATTTCTCGATCAACACGCGAGAGACGATCGACCTGCCAACCTTGTAAATAATCACCAATGATTTGGTCAAGACGCGGTTGAAGCGGCGTTATCTCAAGTAACAAATTCTTGACGAATGAAAATATCGAATCAGCGTCTGTCAAATCGGTTTCCGATTCGTTCTCATTCAACGCTTCCTCCATCACCGTCTGCAATGCTTCCTCAGGTGAAACATGATTCATAGCTATTTGGTATAAGCTTTGCACTGCGACTATCCTTGCGGACCTTCGCTTCATCATCAAATCCTCCTACAATTGAAAACATAGTCATTTCCAAATTGAAAATTTATCGATACCACTTATCATGGAACCATCGACTGAAAGCATCGATATTGAACCATTTTTCCCGATTGTCTGATTTTAATCCAAGGGTATACCCTGCAATGACAATGATGAGGAATGCAAGCATGTCCCAAAAACCCCAGATAAGATAAATAAATGCTAGTATAATGCCTACAACCGTTCCAATCACTCGCCAAATACGTCCTTCACGAATCCAATCGGTTATAGTTCGAGCGAGGTTATCCCACATACCCCTCACCTACTCTACTCTAGACTTGAAAGTTTGGGTTTGTGCAACATTCGCAATATACACAGTTACGAAAGATACGGGGATACCCGTAATTTCCTCAACGTGATGCTTTACGGTGCGCTGAATTTCTTCAGTTAAAAATGGAATCGATGTTTCCCCATCTACAACTGCCCGCAATTGGATATCTAATCCACTGTCATCCACTTTTACTCTTGCACGCAAATCTTTAACACCTCGAATACGTGCCGCTGCTTTAAGTGATAAATTTTGCACCGTTTCTATAGAAATTCGTATGTCACCAATTTCTGTACGTTGATCAATCGAATTGGTCCGATCGCGATCACGTTTTAATGCTAAATATAAGAAACGTATTGACAGTAAGAACAATACCAAAAACATAATAATCGAAACATATTTTTCTGTTAAATTTGTATAAATGGAACTCATGATTTGAATTGCCGAGTCAATCGGAATCCATTCGAATGTAATCATGAAGCCTATAGCCGAAGCGACAAAAATAGATAGGCTGTACAAAAACAATAAAAACTTATCTACCACTTTTCCCAAATTAACCATTCCTCCTTCATCTATTTAAAACTAGAAAATATAATGAAACCCCCGAACGGTTGCGTTGGGGGATATGTGCATAGATTTAAACGTAAAAATAAATGCTTTTCTTTACTTCACACGGTGTACATGTGTGGATTCTTCATCTATTTTTTTGTCTTGTTCTTTAAAAAATACATCATGAATGTGAACGTTAACCTCGACTACATCTAAGCCAGTCATCGATTCTATAGCTTGCTTCACATTGTCTTGGATGATTTGGGCCACATCTGGAATGCGTCTGCCAAATTCAATCACAATGGATACATCAACCGCAGCTTCTTTCTGTCCTACCTCAACTTTAACCCCTTTAGAGAAATTTTTTCTGCCCAGCAATTCAGCAACACCACTAACAAAACCTCCGCTCATCCCGGCGACGCCTTCTGATTCAATCGTCGCGAGTCCAGCAATAAACTCTATTACTTCAGGGGCAATTTGAATACTGCCAATGTCAGTTCTCGTAAATTCTGAAGCCAATCTATCCATTACTGTCAATCCCCTTGTCTTATGATGTTTACTATACCATTCGATTTATGACAAGACAAATAATGAATTAAATCTCGTTCTCCTCAAGAAATTTAATATCGAAATCACCTTGTTTGAATTTAGGATGATCCATTAATTTCACGTGGAATGGTATTGTAGTGTGAATACCATCAACAGCAAATTCTCCTAATGCCCTTTTCATTCGGGCGATAGCCTCTGTCCGTGTAGGCGCCCAAACAATCAACTTGGCAATCATTGAGTCATAATGAGGGGATATGACATACCCTGGATAAGCTGCGCTATCAACTCGCACGCCAACGCCCCCAGGGGGCAAGTAAAATTGAATTTTCCCAGCACTCGGCATAAATTGCTTGAATGGATCTTCAGCATTGATTCTGCATTCAATGGAATGACCCTCAATTGAAACATCACCTTGTCGGAATGACAGTGGATGCCCTTCAGCTACCCTTATCATTTCTTTGATTAAATCAATTCTTGTAACCATTTCGGTTACGGGATGCTCCACCTGAATTCTTGTATTCATCTCCATAAAATAAAACTGCCCATCAGTACCTAGCAGAAATTCTAAAGTGCCTGCTCCAGAATACTGTACTGCTTTCGCCGCGCGCACAGCAGCTTCCCCCATCAGGTTGCGAATTTCAGGAGATAACACAGAACAAGGTGCTTCTTCGACTAACTTCTGGCGTCGACGTTGGACAGAACAATCACGTTCGCCAAGATGAACAACATTCCCGTAATTATCAGCCATAATCTGAATTTCTACATGTTTCATTCCGGTTAAAAATTTTTCTAAGTATACGCCATCATTGCCGAATGACTTCTTGGCTTCTTGTTGTGCAGCTGTAATTCCTTGCATAAGTTCTTCTTCGGAGTGTGCGATACGAATTCCTTTGCCACCGCCGCCTGCTGTAGCCTTAATGACAACGGGGTAACCAATATCGCGAGCAAGCGATATTGCATCCTCAACGGTATCAATTAATCCGATTGAACCTGGAATCGTTGGAACCCCAGCTTCTCGAATAGTTTGTTTAGCAACAGATTTGTCACCCATCTTGGAAATGGCTTCTGGGGACGGTCCGATAAACACAATATTGCATCGTCTACAAATATCTGCAAAGTCAGCATTCTCAGATAAAAACCCGTACCCCGGATGTATCGCATCGACCCCAGTCAAAGTAGCTAAACTCATAATGTTCGTAAGTTTTAAGTAACTGTCTTTCGATAACACGGGTCCAATGCAATAAGCCTCATCTGCTAACCGCACGTGTAAAGCATCTTTGTCTGCTTCCGAGTAGACGGCAACGGTGTCAATGCCAAGCTCACGACAAGCACGAATAATTCGGACGGCAATTTCTCCTCGATTTGCCACCAGCACTTTGTGAAACTTCATTCGTAATTCCTCCCGCAGGCGCGATTAACGTTTCAACAAAAAGAGCGGTTGACCGTATTCTACCAACTGACCGTTATTCACCAAAATTTCAACAACTTGTCCAGAAATTTCAGCTTCAATCTCGTTCATTAATTTCATTGCTTCCACGATGCAAACGACTGATTTTTCATTCACTTGATCCCCGATTTTTACAAAAGCATCTGCATCAGGTGATGGCGCAGCGTAGAATGTACCGACCATAGGTGACACAATTTTCAGTAAATCAACTTGAGATCCATTCGACACAGGGTCAACTGAAATTGCCTCCGAACCCGGTAAGACAATATTCTTTGCCGGTTGTGCAGAAATGGGTTCAGGCATGGCCGGTGCCGCGAATACCGTTGTTGCAGGTGTTGGTGAAACCACTTGTGCAATATCAGGTTTGCGTATGCTCAATTTCCCATGTTCATTCTCGATTTCTAATTGTTGAATTGATGTGCTATCCACTAATTTAATTAATTCCTTAATTTCGTTTAATTTGTACATCTTCGAAACACTCATCTCCTCAAGCAATCAATATGCGCTGATAATTGCCAAAAGCAACGTTTTGATTATATCATAAATGCAACAAATGGAAAGAGCCCAGTTTGGCCGGGCCCTTTTTTTTATCGAAATAAACGAACACTGATCTGATGAACCGCGATATTCAAATCATCCAACGCTTGCCGAACAATCGAAACAGCTTCGTTTCTTTGCAACTCGGTCGCATACACATTCACAGTGTAATGTTTATGATCCTCATCATAAGTAACAACGACATTCTCATAATCCGTAAGTAATTTTTCTTCAAAAGCGATAAGCCTCGTCTCTAGATCAATGAGTGCATCATGTTTATTCAGTGCCTCTTCTATTTGTTGTTCCGTTGCATCTGAGCTAGATATTTTTGCTGTTAAGTCCTCTAGTTTTTGTGAAAAGTCGCTGTTCCGATTCATCTGCATCGTTGTAATGGCATCATTACCTTGCAGATCTGACTCTAGTTGTTCAATGATCAGTGCATCTGCTTGGGAATCTGTTGTTTGCGTTCCAACCACTTCGATGTCTTCCAAAGTGACTGGTTCTATAGCATTTGGCAGTTGATTAGGATCCTCAGTGAATAAATAATACGCCGATAGAATGACCATAAGACCTAACATCGAAACGAGCCAAATTGTTTGTTTTTTCGCATTCATACATAATTCCTCCTATGAGTTGTTTGATTTCATTCAGCGCTTTCCAGGCACAATCGAAATTCTGTGTGGAGGCACTCCGAGTCCACGATGGACGGCATCAAGTATAAGTTTCTTGATGGTCGCTTGTTCAGCTCCTTCAGCAACAATCAACACACCTCGAATTGTGGGTTTGATCGTCTTGCGAACGACAGGATTTTTATCACCCGATGAACTGTTCATTACAATTTCACCGCTTCGCGTGGTTTGTTTAATTTTCCGTGTCGCTCCATCCTTATCTTTCTCATCTGTGGTTTGATTGGATTCTGTTGTGTTACGGTCAACCATCATTTCTTCGGTGGATTCAACCGTTACAAGCACTTCAACAAATCCCACGCCAACGATTTTCTGTAAAATTTCTTTCAAATTGTTTTCATAGGTTGTTTCAAGTTCTATAAAAATTGTGTTCCGGCCGGGATGGTTCTGAAAAACGGGTTGATTTTCAGTTTGATTGGCTATGGAATTAGAGGTGATTGACGACGGTTGTTCAACTGGAATTTCTTTCACCGTCAGGAAAGAATTCAGGATTAAGAGAACCATTCCAATACCAGCGAGAATAAACAACCATCGCAACGTATTCGTTCTTTTACCCGCGTGCGAACCTCCGCCCATCAGCGTTTCTAGCACCTCCCACCATTTTGCCAATCATCATCACCCCCTTTCCTTAAATTGTACTTCTACGTTCTCGGCGGGCATCATCCACTGTTGAGCGATGGTATTCTCTATGCGATCCGAAATTGCAATTTGTTCGGACTGATTCGTATCTCGAATAAAGAAACTTTTACTTTCATGCGTTACTATTTTCACATCAAGGTTAATTTTTATCGGGTCAATTGCAATCGATTGTTGATGTTGGTTCTCCTGAAGATTTTCATTGGGATTGTCTAAAATCAAAATATATATTTGCTGCAACATGACTTTCCCATCATTCATTTTTTCCAAGTTGACTTTGGCTTCCACCGATTGATAACCGTATGTTTGATGAACTTGTTCAATGATCATGGCTTCAATCCGGTTCGTTACTAGATGAATGGACTGTTCATCTTGACCTGCTTTTAACTTATCTGCTTTGGTTAATACTTCATTCAATTGCGGCATGTGAAAGGTTGAGTCTCTAGTAAAAATCGTTGCATCCGTAAAGCTTAATGTTGTGTTCACTCCAATCCATTGAAGCAATGGATTCAGAATCGAGATTAAAACAAATAACGAAATGACGAGTTTGACATAACGTTGCATCGACCGATTGGGCAATAGAAGATCCACGAAAGAGGCAATTAATACGATAATAACGATTTGTTTCAACCATTCCGATAACATGCTCATGATTGATGGAAACGTCCTCCTTAGCGTGAATTATCGAAGCATCACGGTAATGTTCCCAGCAGCAATGATAATGGTGACGGCCATAAAAAACATTAACCCTACAGATGCCAAAGCGGCGAACACATAAATCATGCTTTTCCCAATCGTTTGTAAACTCACAATAATAGGGTTATCTCCTAGAGGTTGTAGAATTGCCGCACAAAAATGGTACATCGCTGCTAACGCTAATATTTTTATTGCAGGAAATGCACTGAGTAACAAAATCACTAGAACACCAACAATCCCAATCGCATTCTTCATCAACAATGAAGCACCTAGGACCGTATCTGTAGCATCCGAAAACATATGTCCTACAACAGGGACAAAATTTCCGGCTAAAAATTTAGCTGTTTTGAGTGCAACACCATCTGTTACGCTGCCTGTTGCACCTTGCACAGAAATTACACCAAGGAAAACGGTTAAAGAAATCGTTAATGTTCCAATGGCAACCGTACGAAGCAAATTTGCCAATTGTGTGATCTTGTATTGATCAGATAAAGAGGAAACCAAAAATAATACAGCAGAAAAAAATAACAATGGAAAAACAAAAAAATGAATGAGATTTCCCACCGTATGAATCATAAACACGATTAAAGGATGCAAAATCGAGACTGTTGCCAAATTCCCTAGTGACGCCAACATGGTCAGAATAAGTGGAATCATCGCCATCATAAAATGAACCATCTCGGATATTGCTTCCTTCGCATAACCAATTGCAATACGAAAACTATTGATCGCAATGACAACAATCACGAGATGTGTGACCGCTGACGCCACCTTGCTCACAGTTGTCCGTTCAAATGCACTGTGCATCGTCTCCAGAACAACGCTGAAAACGGTCAATATTATGATTAATGCCATTAATTTTGAATTCACCAAAAGTTCTTGAATCGTAAAGGATAACATCCCTTGCATCACATTCGATACAGAAAATCCATCTCCATTGGCAAGGATGGATTCATGGAACGTTGGATTCCCTCCTGGAAACCATCCACCATATTGTTGCATTAAGGTGTTCCAGTATTGTTCAATTTCACCAGCTTGTACGGTTTCGGTCTTTAGTTGTTCCCACACCCGTTCGGCGGGTTGGGTCTCTTGGATGAATTCGTTTTTTATGAATGTTCATCACCTCCCATATGAAATAACGATTACGTTGCAGGAAACAAATCAACCACTGTCTCAATCACAACCGTAATAATTGGAATAGCTAGGACCATTATTAAAACTTTACCAGCGAGTTCGATTTTTGAAGCGATCGCTTCTTGACCTGCATCGCGCACAATTTGAGCACCAAACTCCGTAACGTATGCGATACCCATGATCTTCAAAATCGTCTGGAAATACACGGCGTTGACTTTGGTTTGATCAGCGAGTCGTTGCAGCATAGCAATCACTTCAGCGATTTTTCCTATAATAAACAAAAAAATAACGATGCCTACAAATAATGAAAGTAAAAAGGTGACAACCGTTTTCTGCTCCTGCAAAATTAATATGAGTAGCGTTGCTATTAAACCAATACCTACGATGTTTACAATATCCATGGCACCACCATCTTATTGAAACAAAAAGATCGTTTTTATCTCTTGAAAAAGTTGGTCTAGTTTGCGAATAACCATGAATAAAACAACTACAAATCCAATCAATGTTACCCAGTGTGCATAATCTTCTTTCCCCATTTGTTTTAACACAGTATGAATCATGGCAACGATGATGCCGACAGCTGCAATTTGAAATATAGCGTTGACATCTTCGTTCATACGTTCACCACCCTCAATACATTAAAATGACAATCAGCACTGCGATTAATATGCCAAGACTTCTCCACATTTTCTCATATCGGTTTTGCTCATCCCTTGCTAATGACTCTTCAATGTTAAGTTGTTGAATGGCTAATCGTATATGTTTGGACTGATCATTGCGGTCGGTAATGCCCAACGTTGATGCCAGCGCCATTAATGTTTCTTTTTCTCGCTCTCGCATGGCTGAATGCGGCCATACCGCATGAACAGATTCAATCCAACATATACCAGCCGAGCGTTCAGATGTTTGAAAATTCATTCGTTGTGCAGCTTCAAAAAAAATTTTAGCAACCGGATTTGGTAAGGTGCCTGCAATACGAACAAATGCGGTTGGCAACGGTGATACCCCGTATACGATTTCTGTCTCCAACGCAGTTAATGCCTGGATCAGATGTCTAAGTTCTCTGGGACGTTTCGCAAATCGGGATGCCTGAACCAAGCCTAATGCCGCTCCTGATATTAAAACCAATAATGATCCCATCCACTGTAACAATTGCATCAGCTCCGTTCGAGCTGTTTTGCCATTGCGGAAACATAGATGGGACTTCCATCCGCTTTACAAATTTCCGATATTTGGCCAACAGAGCCTTTACTGCTGAGAATGACAAATCGTCCAAAGACTCGCTCTCCAAATAGTGGGGCTAATGAAGGACGTTTTTGTACATCGCTAAGATCTCGACCATGCACGCTTGCAATTACTGTAATTCCTGCATGGATAGCTTCCATGATTGCAGAAGTATCTTCAACGCGTCCGATTTCGTCAACAATAATAATCTCTGGAGACAATGAACGAATCATCATCATCATCCCTTCTGCTTTCGGACATCCATCTAATACATCCGTTCGCGATCCAACGTCGAATGAGGGTATGCCCTCTATACAAGCAGCAATCTCTGAACGTTCATCAACAATCCCCACCTTGAATGCGTGACGTTTTTTTTGACCGTTGGGTTGTGTTGTATTTTTATTAGATGAAATATGTCTTGCAAGATCGCGAAGAAATGTCGTTTTTCCTCGCTGAGGCGGTGAAATAATAAGCGTGTGATAAAATAAAGAAGTCTTAGAATCACGTAGAAAGTGCGCGAATTGTTCTGCTGTGCCATGGACTTCCCTTGCAATCCTTACATTAAAACCTGTAATATTTTTAATCGATCTTACATTCCCGTTCTCAAGTACTACCCTTCCAGCCAAACCGATGCGGTGCCCACCCCCAATTGTGATATAACCGCGGCGTAATTCCTCCTCCATCGTGTATAGGGAGTGTTTTGCGATACGGTCAAGCAGTCGCAACCCGTCTTCTTTTGTCGGACAAAATGCCATAGAAGCATCATTCGTTGGATGTCCTAGAGGTGTTACGAATGTAAAACCGCCCTGATATGCAACCTCAAGTGGTCGATTAATGCGAATACGAATTTCTTCAGCTTTATTGGCATATTCATGCGACAGTGGTTCTAAAATGGGCCGAATCGTTGATGGTAAACATTCCAGCACGGCAGTCCACAAAGGTATGTCCCCCCTTCACTTACTCAAATATGTATGCTTGGTCATGCTGATTATGCATCGGATTATTTCTTCAAAACTCCGATAAATAAACAAGAAATACCCACTATGATCCAAATGAGTTTTTGGAATGATAATTTGTCTGCAATTCCTATCAAGCCAATCGTGGTGATCGAAATAAAAACAAGAGGACCGACCAAGGCAAGCAACGAATTAATCAGCAATGCTTTCTCGACGCTGTTGGAGCGAAAAATCAGAATTGCTGCAATCAGCTCAATGAAACTTGACAGTATACGAAGTATTGCCATGCTTATTACGATTTTTGTTAACATTGGATCGTGTCATCCTCCCTTCTTTTGACTATATGCAGGCTCGTCTTCTTTTAGCATACTGGGCACACCTAGTCTGAAATTTGCATATATTGCTCTCAGCATGAACTGAATCCAAATAACGAAGGAGTTCGCTGAATGGAATATGTTGCAAATACACAATGGCATCCAAAACTTCATGATCCGATCGGAATGAGAAATCAAAAACCAAGAAAAAATGCACTAACGATGATCATTGATAAAGGATTGGGTTTACGGGCATATGAAGATTTACTCTCTATCGCTTCGCCCTATATGGATATGATCAAGCTTGGTTTTGGCACATCTGTCCTTTATCCTCGGGACGTATTAAAACAAAAAATTGAGTTGGCCCACGAACACAATATAAAGATCATGCCGGGTGGAACATTCCTTGAAGTTGCGATTATGCAACAACAAGTAGATACGTTCTTTCAGGAAATGAAAAATTTGAAATTTAGTGCAATTGAAATTTCTGATGGAACAATATCACTTAGCCGAAATTTGCGAAGTTCTTTAATCGTAAGAGGGATTGACGAAGGGCTAACGGTTGTGACAGAATACGGAAAAAAGAGTAAAGGTTCTACAGTGAATACAGATGAACTGCTGGAAACGTTCGTCATTGATACAGAGTTGGGCGCAGCATTCGTGACGATTGAATCAAGGGAATCAGGCGTTGGGGTAGGCATATTTGATGATCAAGGTGCACTCCGAGAGCAAGACATCGAATCTATTGTTCAATTCATTCCTGATGCAACAAAGCTAATGTGGGAGGCTCCGCTTAAATCACAACAAGCTCACTTATTGCAACGGTTTGGGTTAGATCTAAATCTTGGGAATATATCGCCCGAAGACGTCTTTTCCTTAGAGTCACTCCGAAGAGGTCTACGTTCGGATACATTGCAAATGGATCAGAATCATCAAATATTGTATGGCAGGGGGGAATAAATAGAATGCACATAGATTGTATCGCGTCATTGAAGGAAATGAAACATTGGGATGTGGAAGGAAAAACAGTCATAGCAATCGATGTGCTGCGAGCAACGAGCACCATGGTTTCCCTGCTTGGACATGGAGCAGAAGGCATTGTTCCCGTGGAAACGATAGAAGAAGCGTTGCAGATCGCAACAAGACAAGATCTGCTAGCAGGCGAAAGGTCTTGTGTGAAAATTCCTGGTTTTGCTTTAGGTAATTCTCCTGTCGAATTTTCAGCCCAGGAAGTTCGAGGTAAAAAAATTGTGTTCACCACAACGAATGGAACCCGTGCCATTCAGAGCGCTACCGATGCATCCTTCTTATTAGCTGGGGCTATTGTGAATGCAAAAGCTTGTGCAAAGGCGGTTATATCGCTGCGTCGTGATCTGATTTTACTATGTGCTGGAACGCAAGAACGATTTGCCCTTGAAGATGGGGTATGTGCAGGGTTAATTATTTCTGAAATTCGCGCGATCTCAGATCAAACATTACACCTTAGCGATTTTTCCATGGCTATGGAACAAGCATATGAAGGTTGCTCACATCGACTTGAAGATACTCTTCTATCTTGTGAAGGAGGCATTCGACTTGCTGCATTAGGACTGAAAGATGACGTACAATTTTGTTCGCAAAAAAATACATTGGATATTGTACCTATTTTGCGTGACGGAATGATGCTTCCATTGGAATAACAAGGCTTGTTCTAAATTAAAATGCCGTTCATAAATTAGGGATGAACCCAACAAAGTGAGGAGTCCTCTTCATGAACGGCGAATTATTATTGGTCATATTGATTATTATTGGTTTGGTGGGACGTTCACACATTATTACTACAGCAGCGTGCATTCTGCTCATTGTAAAACTTGTATCACTCGATCGCTATTTACCGATGATTGAACGAAGAGGCCTAGAATTCGGCCTTTTATTTTTAACTATGGGCGTATTGGTTCCTTTTGCTTCGGAAAGAATTTCAACAAAAGAAATCATAACCGTATTCACAAGTGCTCCCGGTATTCTTGCACTAGCCGGAGGTGCATTAGCTACTTATATGAACGGAAAAGGTCTAGATTTGCTGAAAGTGGATCCTGAGTTGATCGTGGGATTGGTGATCGGGTCTATCTTAGGAATCCTATTTATGCGCGGTATCCCTGTAGGGCCACTAATGGCTGCAGGAATTACTGCATTCTTGTTAAAATTATTCTCATTCGTTTTTGACAAATTGAAATAATGTTAACGCCGCTCACTAGGTCCCCCAATGAACGCTTGTTGTTCAGTATCCAATCCGTATGCCGTATGGAGAGCTTTTACACAATCTTGAAACTTGTCTTGTGCGATAACACAAGATACTTTTATTTCGGATGTGCTCACCATTTTAATGCTGACACCTTGGTTTGAGATCGCTTCAAACATTTTTGCAGCGACTCCAGGATTACTAACCATCCCTGCACCCACAATTGAAATTTTTACTAGATTTAATTCGCTGGACACATCATCAAAGCCAACCTCAGGTTGAATTTGACGAATGATAGATACTGCAGTCTCAGCTTCATTGGAGTTTACCGTGAAGGAAAAGTCAGCTTTCCCATGAAGAACACCACTTTGAACGATGATATCGACATTAATGCCTTCTTTGCCTAGCGCAGTAAAAACTTTAGCCAATTGTCCTGGCTGATCCGTCACACCTAGAATACTAATCCTAGCAACATTCTTATCGTATGCAATACCGCTAACGACAACACCCTGCTCCATAGTTGCGTCCTCCTTCACAATAGTGCCTTCATGATGATTAAAACTTGATCTTACAGTGAGAGGCACTTTATAATGCTTTGCATACTCCACAGCGCGAGGATGAAGAACAGCCGCGCCCAAATTGGCTAATTCAAGCATCTCATCATTTGAGATTTCTTTCAGTTTTCGGGCAACTTTCACAATGCGTGGGTCCGTAGAGTATATGCCATCGACGTCAGTGTATATTTCACACAAATCTGCATGTAGAGCTGCAGCCAGTGCAACGGCCGTTGTATCTGAACCTCCGCGTCCTAAAGTTGTGATTTCTCCATCCTCTGTAATTCCTTGAAAGCCTGCAACAACAGCAATACTTCCATTGTCCAAAACCGCATGAATACGATCAGGCTGTATATCCGTGATTCTTGCTTTACGATATGTTTTTTCGGTACGAATTCCTGCCTGCCAACCTGTGAATGAAATCGCCTGTTGACCTAACGATTGGATGGCCATGGATAATAATGCTACAGAGACTTGTTCTCCTGTAGTCAATAACATATCCATCTCCCGCGCTGGCGGGGATTGTGTGATTTGTTGTGATAACTCAATCAAATCATCAGTCGTATCCCCCATCGCTGAGACGACTAGGACAATGCGATTCCCTTCCTTATGTCTTTGGATTGCACGGTTGGCAACCCGCTTTATACGTTCTGAATCCCCAACGGAGCTACCGCCGAACTTCATCACAATTAATGCCAAGTTGTGCTCACTCCCCGCATGCTTGTTTAGTTGAATGATTCTAAGCCCTAGAGATGTACTTCCCTTCACGTGTATCGATCAACAATACATCGTTCTCATTAATAAACAAAGGAACCTGAACATTGTGACCTGTCTGAAGTTTTGCATTCTTTGTTGCACCAGTAGCCGTATTTCCTTTAATCCCAGGTTCAGTCTCTATTACTTTCAATTCTACACTGTTGGGTAAATTAATCCCAATGATTTCACCTTGGTAAGATGCAATATTAATAATCATATTTTCGATGAGAAATTTCTTTTCCCATTCCAATTGTTGCTCACTTAATGTGATTTGATCATATGTTTCAGTGTCCATAAAAGTGTACTCTGTACCAGAATTATAAAGATATTGCATGGCTCGATTGTCGATAGTTGCCCTGCCTACGTTCTCACCTGCACGAAACGTTCGCTCAACGATATTCCCGTTGCGCAAGTTTTTTAACTTGGAGCGAACGAATGCAGCGCCTTTGCCAGGTTTAACGTGCTGAAAGTCAATGACCGAATAAATATCATTCTCAACCTCAATGGTCAGCCCTGTCTTGAAATCATTTACTGAAATCAACTGAAATCCCCCTAAAATTTTAAAATATTATATTTTGTGTGCATGAAAACATGCATGAATACCCACTAAATACTCATAAAGTCTTTACTCGAACGCGTCAAAATTTCACAGCCGCTTTCTGTAATAACAACAATATCCTCGATTCGCACCCCGCCAAAGCCAGGTAAGTAGATGCCTGGTTCAACCGTGATGACAATGCCAGGTTCGAGAATACTCTCTTCGGTAAGACTCAATCGCGGATTTTCATGAATTTCCATACCCAACGAATGTCCCGTACCGTGTCCAAAATGTTCGCCGTATCCATACTTCTCAATCACTTTTCGTGCGAGTGCATCGCCCTCACGGCCTGTCATCCCCGGTCGCAGATGCGATAATACATGAGCCTGTGCTTCCCGAACGATGTTATAAATCTGGCGATGCTGTTCTGTAGGTTTCCCCATCATGATCGTCCGTGTCATATCTGAACAATAGTGTTGAAATAGTGCCCCAAAATCAAATTTCACAAACTCATCATTGCAGATGAGACGGTCACTCGCTACCCCATGGGGTAGCGCGGAACGCGGCCCAGAGGCAACGATCGTCTCGAATGAAACTTGGGTTGCTCCCCTTTGTCTCATATGCATCTCTAGCTCAAGTGCAACTGCTTTCTCGGTTAACCCTGGTTTTACAACTGTCAAAATATGTTCGAATGCTTCATCTGCAAGCTGAACAGCCTTTTTGATCAAAGTAATTTCTTCAGGATCCTTTATCCGACGCAATTTCTCGATAATTCCTTCTGTCGGAACAAGTTCGAAATGTGGACCAAAAAAATTTGCATAACTGTTATGAAATGCACCATAAGTAATATGGTTTTGCTCAAACCCCATGCGATGAATTCGGTGGTCACGAAGGGTTGTTGCGATCAATTCAAAGGCGTTCGATGGACCATACTCCATAACCTGGAATGTTGTAACCTGACTAAGGGCTTGCGTGGCATATCGAAAATCAGTAAATAACCATGCATCATCGAGACTAATTACAGCATAACCAGCAGAACCGGTAAAACCTGTCATGTATTTACGATGGATTGGATGTGAAATGTATATAGCATCCAAACCTTCTTCACGCAGTATATCTCTAACTTGGAGTAGTCTAGACTCGTATGTTTTTAAAATAAAACCACCACCTCATAACAGACATTCTAAATAACAAATGCAATTTTACCATATCTTTCCCCTGTTTGAGAACATCTTAATATGATTTGTGAATGGAATATGTTTATTTTTGTTCACGCATATCATTGAATTCAAACGAAATCGAATACCCAATGAATGTTCCCCACATGACAAAAATACAACCATCGGTCCAAATTGAATTCCAGGAAAGTACCCCAATGGGTTTAATGAGTTGAAAAACAGGACCTATCGATATGTAAATGATGATAAACCAGAAAAACCCAAACAAAATACCAGGCCATGCTCCTTTTAATCTAAAAAAAATGAGAATGTAAATCAATGAAGCAACAATCGAAAATACAGTAAATACCAACAAACCAATGATAAATCCACCTAAACCTGACAAAAAATTGTGCTTAAAGAAAGGTTCAAGTAAAAACCCAGGCACAACTTCAGTAAATCCGAGTACGTATGCAACAATGCGAATACTTCCCCAGATGAGACCTGCAAAAAAACCAATGTTAATGGCATAAACAATTTTGGGGATCAGATGGAACTCGCTGTTTCTTCTCATAAATAGGTATTTTCCTTCCCTGATTACGTAAACTCAGTATTTACCATTCAGGCTTGCAGTAAACGAAATACGCATCCCGGATACTACCGGTAGCAATCGAGAACGGAATCCGGTAAAATATAGTTCATCACGGTTGAGGAGTGAGCGGCATTGTCACAAGGAACTCCATCGGTCACATACGGTGGGCAAGCAGTGATTGAAGGTGTTATGTTTGCTGGGAAAACAGTCAATATTACAGCTGTAAGAAAAAAAGATGACACCATCGCTTTTTTTGAAACTCCCAAACTGGAAAAAAGATGGGTCGGATCGTTAAAACGAATTCCATTCCTCCGTGGACTTATCGCTTTGGTAGAAGCAAGCGCTAAAGGTTCACAGCATCTCAATTTTTCAGCCGAGGCATATGCGGAAGATGAGAGTCCAGGCAATGAACGAAAAACAATGCTCGATAATGCAACCATGATATTAGGTGTTGCTGTTATCGGTGTTTTATCGTTTTTGTTTGGAAAGCTCGTTTTTACGCTTGTACCTGCTGCAATTGAAGAAGTTATTTTCGGTGCAGCGTTTGAGAGTATGTTTCTGCACAATTTAATCGAGGGTTTAATCAAGTTGATGCTTCTCATAGGTTATATTTTGCTCATTTCACAAACACCGCTAATCAAAAGATTGTTTCAGTATCATGGGGCGGAACACAAAGTCATCTCAACTTTCGAAGCTGGCGAACAACTGACGGTTCAGAATGTGCAAAAATATAATACGCTACATTACCGCTGTGGGAGTAGTTTTATTGTTTTGACGGTCATCGTTGGCATTTTTCTTTACTCGTTGCCTGTGTTTTCTTGGGATTCCATCTGGGAGCGGCTTGGCATTCGACTATTGTTACTGCCAATTGTTATTGGAATATCATACGAAGTGTTAAGATTCACGAACAGCGTCCGTGAAATTCCTGTATTGCGATACTTAGGTTTTCCTGGTTTGTGGTTGCAAAAATTAACGACTAAGGAACCAACCGATGACCAAGTAGAAGTTGCCATTGCCTCTTTCCAAAGGATGCTTGATGCGGATCGAAGATGCTGAACATATGATGCACCTTAATCCATGGAGTGACGTATTTTATCACTCCATTTTTCTATTTCTGCAACATACTTTGCATAACTCCATCGACGAAAGAAAACTTCCCCCGCCTGGTAACCTGAGTTGTACAATTCCAATGCTTTCTCTTTGGTGATAGAAAATTCAGTGGTATGTACCATATCAGATGGAATTTTTACAGTACGGAATCGATTATGTTCTTCAATATACCTTTCATCATGCGCACCTAGCATCGTTGTAAAAAGTGCGTGAAACATGGAAACGGGGCCACGTATGATTTTAGGTTCTGCCTGCTTCTTGCCTACAAGTTGAAACCCCACGATTGGTATTCTAGGTGGCCAGTCGTTCATCTCTTTATCAAAAATCCAAAGAGGGTAATTGCTTAGAATCCCTCCGTCTACTATGTAGTATGTTGATTTCGGTTTTGTTGACAAAATAACTGGATCAAAAAAATATGGCAAACTTGTGCTCATTCGAATAGCTTTCGCTACAGAAAATCGCTTGGGGTCCGTCCCATATTGAGCAATATCATCTGGAAGCAACAACATTTTCCCTTGAGAAATGTCAGACGCAACAACGCGAAGTGAATCTTCGGGTAAATCACCGAACGTTACTACACCTTTACGAGCAAGTTGAAACGCGACCCAACGTTCAAGATAATCCCCTGAATACAATCCCTTTTTGATAAATAAACGTAACGCTGGTCCTGCAATGGGTATACGGTAAAAGAAGTCTTCTTGTGTAAATTTCTGGTAAGGTGTAGACAACACGATATCACGCATCTCAGCAGCATTGAACCCTGCCGCTAGTAATCCTGCCACCAACGCTCCAACAGACGTTCCAGCTGTGCGATTGAAAGTAATCCCTAGATTTTCTGCAGCAGCTACCGCACCGACAAGCCCAATACCCTTTACGCCTCCCCCTTCAAAAACGGCATTCACTCTCACGATACATTCATCCTCCTCAATTTACACCCACATAGTCGTATGTATGCAAACCAAGTAAGTCCATATGTGCAAAAAAAAGACGTTCGATGCAAGGAAGCAAACGAACGACTTCATTTATGAAATTGAATCAATTTCAGCAAGAATTTTTTTCAACTCTGCTGTTTGATTTGGATTGCGATGGAAAAATTCAACAAGTGCTTCTATACAAGTGATTGAATCCCAACTGAGGTGATGTTCAATACCTTCTACATCTCTGTATATGTGTTGTTCTTGAACACCAATGGTTTTAAGGAATTGTTCCAACACATGATGACGATCCACCAGTCTCTTGCCCATTTTTTGACCTTTATTTGTAAGTATCAACCCACGGTATCGTTCATAGACAAGATAATTGTCTTTATCTAATTTCTGCACCATTTTTGACACGGACGATGGGTGAACTGCAAGGCCTTCAGCAATATCTGCAACACGAGCATACCCTTTCTCATTAATTAATTTATATATTCGCTCAAGATAATCTTCCATACTCGGTGTTGCCAAACGTTAAATCCCCTTCCCCATTTCGGTGATCTTGTTAAAATTTTAGCCAATCTGGTGTAATTTGATTAAACCACAACGTAATGCGTAACATTTGGCCCATGTAGAGTAGGACACCAAACACGATCAGCAGAACGCCTCCTACCTTCATGATTCGATTGGAGTACTTTAATATCCAACGGGTTGATCCGAGGAAGAATGCCATCAAGAAGAATGGCAATGCAAATCCAAGTGTATAAAGCGATGTTAATTGAAACCATAATCCAGGTTCCGTGGCGGATAGTGCAATAATCGCAGAAAAAATCGGTCCGATGCATGGAGACCACCCTGCCGCAAATCCGATACCAATGAAAAAAGAACCAACCCATGTTGCGGGTTTGGCGTCAATTTTTATTTTCATCTCTTTCATCAGAAATTTGGGTTGAAAAATACCTAGCAAAAAAAGACCTACGAGGATGAGCAATACACCCGTTAATTTTGCGATTAATGTCTGATATGTGCGAAACAATTCGGCTACAAGACCCGCACTCGCACCAAAAGCAAAGTACACAATCGAAAATCCCAAAATAAAAAAGAACGTGTGAATAAGTGTTCGAATTCGAATTTCATTGGTGCGGTTTGTTTTTAATTGAGAAACAGAAATGCCTGTAATGTAAGACAAATAAGACGGATATAAAGGTAAACAACAAGGCGATATAAAAGATGCGAGCCCCGCGGCAAAGGCAACCCATAACGATATTTCAGACAATATTTACTCACTCCCTAAAAACGAAAACCTTTTTTGATCGTCAACACACCCATTAAGATCATTATTAATAATAACACAATCGATGCGCCTGGTGCTAAATTTAACAATCCTGCTGCAACAAGTCCCGTCAACACAGCAACTTCTGAAAATACGATAGCCCAAATTAATGCATGCCGAAAGCTTGAGGCAATCAGCAAACTGCAAGCTACAGGAATTGTTAATAATGCAGATACAAGTAATGCACCTACAATTTTTATCGATACGGAAATCACCAATGCCGTCAACACTGTCATGGTAAGATTTAAGGTTCTGACAGGCAACCCGCCAACACTGGCTGCATCTTCATCGAAAGTCAATAAAAAATATTCTTTGGCGAAGGTGACAATAACGATAATCACCGAGATCATCACACCGAGAATGATGAACAGATCTTCTGTATTTAATGAATATATGCTGCCAAAAAAATAACTCGTGACATTGATATTAAAACCTTGTCCCAAAGTAAATAGGAATGTTGCCATCGCCACACCACCAGACATAATGATGGCAATCGACAATTCGGCATATGTGCGGTAAGTTCGGCGCAAATATTCAATCGCGACCGCAGCTAGCAGTGCGAAAACCAACCCAACCCCTACAGGGTACAGATTGACTAGAAATCCAAGCGCAACGCCTGCAATTGAAACGTGAGCAATGGTATCACCCATCATAGATAATCGTCTAAGCACTAGAAACATACCTAGTAACGGTGCCATAGCACCAATGAGCAATCCGCCCATGAGGGCGCGTTGAAAAAATGGGAACATTACGATTTCAAACATGAACTTCCGACTCTCCTTATTGATAGACCGGTGTGTATCCCTGTACACCTGGCCAATCCTTCAACGCATGTGTCAAATCGGTTTCCCTACAAGATGCCGTATTATTCATAGATTTAATATAAAATTTGATTTTTTCGTGAGAAGCAACAGGTTTATCGCTTAAATAAGTGCGAATCATCTCTACATCGTGGGAAACCATTAAGAATGTGATGTTATGATGTGCATGCATATGTCGTAGCATGGAGAAGAATGATTCCTGTGTTTGGGCATCAATTCCAATCATAGGCTCATCTAAGATAAGCAATTCAGGATTCCCAATCAATGCGCGTGCAAGGAAAACGCGTTGTTGTTGTCCACCGGACAACTTCCCAATCCGGTGATTCGCCAAATCTGCGATTTGTAATGAGTTTAAAGCATCCTCGCATTTTTGTCGGTCTGCTACTGTTATACGCTGGAATATCTTGCTTTTATTGAATAAACCCGATAGAACAACTTCCTTCACTGTAGCTGGAAACAGGGGATTAAGCGCATTCTTCTGCGGTACATAACCAATTCGGTTCCATTCTTTAAAATCACGAATCGGGGTGCCGAATAAACGTAATTCCCCTGCGGTAGGTTTGAGCAGTCCGACAATTGTTTTTAGGAAGGTTGTTTTTCCGGCGCCGTTGGAGCCGATAATGCCCACAAAATCACGCTGTTTGATATCAATGGTTAAATCTTGAATAACGGTTGTAAGGTCATATTTGTATTCAAGGTTACGCGCGCTAATCACCGGAAACTCTTGTTTCATAAGGGTAGGATCAGAAATTTGCATGATTAGCGCTCCTCTCATTATCGTAATGCTTTCATTAGTTGGTTTAGGTTCTGCTCCATCAGTGAAATGTAAGTTTCATTACGAGACATTTCATCTGAAGTTAACCCTTCTAATGAATGCAACATCAACGTATTTACTCCGAGATCATCCGCAAGCGTACTGGCTAATGCATCGGATAAAAGTTGTTCTGTAAAGATATATTTCACATCATGTTCACGGACAAATTCGCTGATCGTCTTCAAATTTTGAGCTGTTGGTTCAGCTTCCGCTGCAATCCCCATAAGTGGCATCTGAACAAGACCGTAATCGCGCGCTAAATATCCGAACGCTTGATGAGAAACAACGATTTCCTTCTTGGTAAGATTCGACAATTGTGATGCGTATTGTTGTTCCAGCTTTGTTAATTCCAAACTTAACTTATTGAAATTCGTATCGTAATCACTTGCGTGCGCAGGGTCAGCTTGCTTCATGCCAATGAAAATGTTCTCTGCCATCCGTATGGCGGATTTAGGACTGAGCCAAGTGTGAGGATCATATGCTCCATGGTCATGAAGTTCTGATTGTTGTTCATTCTTGAGCTCCTCATGGTCATGCCCATGATGTTCGTGTTCCTCAGGTTCAGGGGTTGCCGGTAAAAGTTCGATTCCGTTGCTCGCCTCAATGATCAACAAATTTTCTGATGAGATTCCACTTAACACATCATCAGTCCATCCCTCAAAACCAGCACCTTGATAAATAAACACATCTGCTTCTGAAATCAATTTCATATCTTGACTTTTGGGGGTCCAATCGTGAGGCTCTACTCCAGCTGGAACCATATTTGTCACATTCACATGATCCCCGCCAATCATTCGGGCAAAATCATAAAGTGGAAAGAATGATGTGACAACCTGGATCCTCTGGTTTTCATCGGATATAGAACTAGATTCAATGGATTGTTTGGACGATGAACACCCTAAAAATGAGAATGCAAATAACAGGACACACAAAGTAATGATAATAAACCGGTTCATAGTTCCTCCTAAATTCATATAATTACATTAATCGTAAAAATTACGATTTAGGAAGAATTATACGGCAGTTCGAAACAAGTGTCAACTCATCTTTGGCAGATGCGATTTATTTCACTTTAGACCCACTGGGTAGATCGGAATCCACTGTAATTAAAGAGAGTTGATCCCCTGCAGAAGCAGCTAGGATCATACCGTGTGACCACTCGCCGCGCAATTTAACAGGCTTTAGGTTCACAACACAAACAATCTTACGTCCAACAAGTTGTTCCGGTTTGTAGAATGAGGCTATGCCTGAAACCACTTGACGTTGCTCCACACCTAGTTGAAGTTGTAACTTTAACAGCTTGTCTGCTTTAGGAATAGGCTCAGCTGCTATGATTTCGGCTACTCTTAAATCTACTTTGGAAAAATCATCGATTCCAATCTGAATAACTCCTTCTGGTTCTTGAGTTTCAGCCACGGTTTCAGTCGCTTGTGATTCGGAAACTTGGGCCTGATTTCCTCCACTCATCGATTGAACGATAAATGCAATTTCTTGTTCAACATCCAATCGTGGGAATAGCGGATTCGGTTTTTTCACGCGGGTCCCAGAAGGAAACATACCGAACTTTTTCGCGCTTTCCCATGTAAACAAAGCTTCCTGTTGTGCGTCTAAGCCTAATTGATCATGGATCGAAGCAGGTGTTGCAATCAAGAATGGTCGCAACAAAATTGCGCTGATTCGTAAACATTCAACCAGATGGTACATCACTGAACCAAGTTGATGACGCTTTAGAGGATCCTTGACTAACATCCATGGCTGTGTTTCATCAATATATTTGTTCGTTCTTGATACCAATTGCCAAATAGCAGCCAAAGCAATCGAGAATTCCATCTTGTCCAATGCTTCTTCAACCTTAACAATCGAATTTGAAGCGGTTGTCACTAGGGATTCATCAAAATTTGTTGCATTCGGCACATAAAAAGGAACAACACCGTTAAAATATTTATCGATCATCACAATGGTTCGATTCAGCAAATTGCCTAAATCATTGGCAAGGTCATAATTAATCCGTTCCACAAAACCTTCGGGTGTGAACGTTCCATCCGCTCCAAACGGTACTTCACGAAGCAAATAATATCGCAAAGCATCAAGTCCATAGCGGTCAATCAATACATTAGGATCAACGACGTTGCCTTTGGATTTCGACATCTTGCCGTCCTTCATCAACAGCCATCCATGGGCAAAAACTTTCTTAGGCAATGGTAAGCCAAGGGCCATTAACATAATAGGCCATATGATCGTATGAAACCGAACGATCTCTTTACCAACCAATTGCACATCCGCAGGCCAATATCGTTCATGCAGTCCATTATCAGTAGAACTATAACCGAGCGCAGTGATGTAATTAGAGAGCGCATCGATCCAGACATAGATGACGTGTTTAGGATCAGAGGGGACTTTAATGCCCCAATCGAAAGTTGTGCGTGAGACAGCTAGATCTTCTAAGCCCGGCTTAATAAAATTGTTAATCATCTCATTTTTTCTTGACTCAGGTTGAATGAAATCCGCATTCTCCTCATAATATGCCAACAAACGATCTGCATATTTACTCATCCGGAAAAAATAACAGGACTCTCGAACCCGCTCAACAGCTCGACCACAGTCAGGACAACATCCATTCACGAGTTGTAATTCGGTAAAAAACGCTTCATCAGGCGTGCAATACCAACCTTCATAAGTCCCGAGATAAATATCCCCTTGATCGACTAGTTGCTGAAAAATGGCGCTCACAGCAAGTTTATGACGTTCTTCTGTTGTGCGAATAAAATCATCGTGACTTATATGTAATTTCTCCCATAGTCTGTGAATCCCGCTTACAATTTCATCCACGTATTGTTTTGGGGTTACCCCTTTTTCCTTCGCTTTACGTTCAATTTTCTGTCCATGCTCGTCTGTCCCTGTCAAATAACGCACATCAAATCCACGTAGACGTTTATAACGAGCCATGGCATCACCAGCCACAGTCGTATAAGCATGACCTATATGAAGTTTATCACTCGGATAATAAATTGGGGTTGTGATATAAAATGTCGTTTTATCGGCATTCATTGAGAAAGACCCTCCATTAAATAAAGATAGCCCCCGTCCATCAGGGGACGAGAGCGAAATCGCTCAAGCGGTGCCACCCAAGTTTTTCGGACTGCTCCGAAACAATCTTGAAACTGCCTTTGTGCCGATTGCAATTAACACAAATATAATGACCATAACTACAAAAGTCAAGAACACGCTTCCAGCTGCTTAATGATTCGACATGATTTTCACTTTTTAATTGTGGGGGGCACAGGATCAAATCCGCCAGGATGAAATGGATGACACTTTATAATGCGTTTGAAAGCTAACCAACTTCCTTGATTCACACCATGCGCATCGATCGCCTCCAATGCATATGCTGAACATGTTGGGTAAAAGCGACATGTTGGCGGCTTGAGGGGTGAAATAAACTTCCTATAGAACTGAATAGGCAATTTGAAAAACCATCGAGCAGGATCCCTCATGGTGCCTCCTTGCTATGTTCCAACATATTCTCATTACATGCTGAGCAATAACCAAAGATTTCGAATTTATGTTTAACAACTTGAAATTGTTTTGGCAAATCAATAGCGGCTTTCATAGGACAGAATGGTACAGGATAAGTTTGCTCGCACTGCAGGCATATGGCGTGATGGTGATGACCTTTTTCGCGGCAATGAGTACGAAATTTTACACCGTCCCCAAAAACAAACTGCTCTAATATATCAAGTTCTTGCAACAATCTCAAGTTACGATAAACAGTGTCAAAACTTAAACCACTGTATGTTTTCCCCATAAAATCATACACATCTTTTGCAGACAAATAACCATTCGCTTCGGCAAATAAGTGGGCTAGCGTTTTTCTTTGTTCCGTTATTCGCAATCCTTGCTTTCCCATGGCTCGTATAATTTCATCAGCATGAACTTCATTTCCCATGAATCTCACCTTTGTCTTAAATAATTTTTGTATTTACACAAGAACTTATGTTTGCTATATTATATGCAAACACTCGTTCTTATATAGGAGATGACTCTTCAGATGGAACACGTTTATCAAAATTATCGTTATATAAACCAAGATGTGGATTATACGTTTCGGTTTTACCCGAATGGACATGTTGTAATCATGAATAATGCAACCAATGAAATCGTACTGCCCAAGCAATTATCTGGCACATGTTTACAATTTTTTGCTCGCAAAAAAATACAATTTATTAAGCAACAATTACAAATTGCGATTCATAAGGCGGGATAATTTCTTAGGACTAGCAACTTCCACTCCTAAACTTTGGATTGTCTGTCGAACGATTTTGGCAATATCAGGTGCACCTGCCGTATCAGAGTGAACACAGATGGTATCAACTGCTAATTTCACACGTTGTCCATTCACGTCTAATAAAGACTGATCTTTAACCATCGAAATGACTTGTCTTGAAATGTTATTTAAATCAACAATAACAGAACCTACATCGGATCGCGGAACAAGTGAGCCATCTAAGCGATAGGCACGGTCTGCGAATGCTTCGTGAAATCCAATCAAGTTTGCTTCATCAGCAGCTTGCAACATTCTTCCACCTGACAAACCGTACACTGCCAATGTTCTATCGAACGTTGCAACAGCTTTGACGATTGACGTTGCTACCAGTATATCGTTTTCTGCCATATGATACAAAGCCCCATGAGGCTTCACATGTTGTATAGAGCCTCCTGCTGCCTTCACGAACGCATATAACGCACCCAATTGATAAATTACAATATCATATATTTCAGATGGTGTTACATTCATCACCCTTCTGCCAAATCCTGCAATATCCGGTAACCCTGGATGGGCACCGATCGCCACTTGATTCTCCATACATAAACGGATCGTCTTACGCATGATTGCAGGATCACCTGCATGAAAACCGCATGCAATATTAGCTGAAGAGACATGTCGTAAAATCTCAGCGTCATTCCCAATAATGTAATTTCCAAAACCTTCCCCTACATCGCAATTAATGTCGATCGTTAGTGTCATCTTTTTTCCTCCTTATTACAACACAATGGATTTGACCACCGACTGCAACTTTTCCATTTCTTGCTCGATTTTAATTAATTTTTTGACGGCTTCATCGATAGATACCACATAGAATCGTATTTGTGCTCCAGGTCTTATTTGTGCAAATTTTGGCAAGTCTGCCCTTGAAATTTGACCGAAACGCGCGTATCCACCTGTAGTTTGGCGATCTGCCATAAGTACGATGGGATTCCCATCAGGTGGCACCTGTATCGTACCCATGGTCACTGCAGATGAAGACATCTCAAATGTGGTATTCAACTGCAACTGTGTGCCAATCAGTCGATAACCCATTCGATTGGAAGCTGGGTGCAGCGTAAATAGGAGCTCCTCATCAATTCGTTGTAACCTCTTAATATCTTCAAACTTCTCCCATTCGCAACCCTTCATGATTGCAATATGATAAACTTCTTGTTTCATGAACACATGTGAAAACCACGAGGAACTGAGTGACCAAGTCGGAAATTGAATCCAGCCATCGAATTTGGTGTGACCATGCTTCCAATTTAGCAACTTTGTTGTAACTTGTTGTGAAATCGGGATGACGTCCCCTGCTTGCAGTTTTCGCCCAAAATAACCGGATAAACCGCTATTAATAGTTGAAGCATGACTCCCTAGCACTTTCTTCAATTGAATCCCGTCATGAATCGCTAAATATGTGCAACATCCATTCAATCCCATCTTAAATCGAATGGTAATACCGGCACGAATGAAGATCGGTCTCCACATCGGAAGTTCGATATTCTCGACCATAGGTTGCATATTCGCACCCGTGATGGCTATGACTGCATCTGATTGAAACTCGAATGTTGCTCCTGATGTGATCATCTCAATGGCTGCGGTGTTCATTGGATTCCCGACCAATATATTCCCTAAACGAAAAGAGAGAAAGTCCATAGGCCCACTAACAGGGACACCGGAATGTTGCCAAC
Source organism: Paenibacillus sp. (assembly GCA_044353165.1). GTDB lineage: Bacteria > Bacillota > Bacilli > Paenibacillales > YIM-B00363 > JBILCM01. The sequence goes on along the minus strand of JBILCM010000010.1, from coordinate 4,585 downwards.
CTATGCGGCCCCCATCTTGAATCGTAGAAAACAAACCAGATTTTTGTATAATGATGCTCAATGATGTCACCCACTTAGCTGTTGATCATGTTCAACACGGATAAAAATCACGGTGTCCCCTGCATGAAGCAGACTGGGTTGGGACCTTCCTTCATCAAATAGGGTGGCAGCTGTTCGACCAATAATTCTCCAACCGCCAGGTGTTGCTTGCGGATAAATACCACAACGGTTTCCTGCGATACCGATACTTCCTGCAGCGACTTGTTGTCTAGGAGAGTTCAATCGAGTCGTCCACAAACGTTCCGGCAATCCATCCAGGTACGGAAAACCAGGCATAAACCCGATCATAGCCACCTTATATGCGGATGAACTATGGATATGAGCAATATCATCTACATGCAAGTGAAGACTGCGGGCAACTTCTGCTTGATCATAGCCGCACCGGGAACAATAACATACAGGGATTTTTATTGTGTTATAAGTTTGTTGGAGTTCATTAATATCCTTGGACATCAAAGCTTCATCTATATGTTGCTTGATCCATTCACACACCCAATTGTAAGTTTTCCCATCTTGATTGCCATTGTATTGTAGCCACCGGTAGGTGATATACGGATCATAATAAACACAAAGAGAGTCTCCCAATGGCACGCACTCTTGGAATCCACAAAAGGTCTTTTCTTCGATGATTCTCATCAATTCAAATTGAACTTTAACATCCTTCGATGCCATCGTGATAATGACCGCGTTCTCGCACAGAGGTGTAATATCGAATAACATTACAGCACCTCTTGTTTTGCTATTTGGGCGATACGTTTGCGATATTGTTCCGGGTTACAACCTTCATACAACTTAAACACTCGGCTAAAATGCGGCAAATGTTTAAATCCGACGCGAGCACTCACTTCAGACACGGTTAAATCATGCTCAATTAAAAATAGCGTCTTTGCTTGATTGATACGCCTATGATACAAAAATTGATATATTGTGGAACCTGTCCAAGCCTTAAATAAGCGAGACAGGTAATGACGACTGACATGAAGTTCTTGCTCTAAATCAACCATTGTAAAATCTTCATGGTAATGTAATTCAACATATTGGATGACATTCTGTACATGGCGCTCTCGATCCGTCGCAGGAAGGTAAGTTGATTGCATAGGTAAAGAACTCATATTTTTCATAATATACAACAAATCAACAAACCGAAGCATAAATCGCTGGAAATGATGCTCATCAGACCGATTGTATAAACAACTCATTTGTGAAAATAATAATTCGATCTCCTCTTTCATCGGTCCGGCACGCAATATAAAATTGCGTAATTCCTCAAATGGTTTTAACAAGGGACTCATATATGTTTTATTCATGTATTCCAATAAAAATTGAGGTTCAAAATGAATGATGCTTCGAATATAAGGTAAACGCATATCCGGATTCGGTCTGTGTAACGTCATACCATGCATTAAGATTAAATCACCAGGTTGCAATGAATAGACATGGGGTCCGATAATATAATTGCATCGTCCTTCATGAAAATAAAATATTTCATACATTGGGTGAGAATGAAATGCCATCTCGGGTGGATGAGTGGATTGGTAACTGAATTTGACCGGCCTCATTCTCAAGTGCTCCTTCCAACTCAAATCTACATATAACGCCTATATTGTATCTTATATTACGCTTATTCGACAAAAAAAGCTCACCGTTTGCTACCGATGAGCGATACATGAAATCCTATTTAATTTGATTTTTATTCAATCCGAACAGCAGCTAATTGCGCACGCAAACACAATTCCCCTGCTTTCAATGCATGATCTTGTGTCATGGCTATTTCCGTCCGGTGAAGACAATCCAAAATAAGTTCACCGAAGAAGGGATACCCTACCTTACCTTCAAGCGACAAGTGATGTTCACCTTCATGATTCACTAAATAGAGGTGATTGCCGCTTGGTTCTCTCGCTACATCAATATATTTGCGAAGTTCAATATAACCTTTGGTACCCAAGATGAGTGTTCTGCCATCTCCCCATGTGCCAAGTCCATCAGGCGTTAACCAATCCACACGAAAATATTGTGTTGCTCCATTGTCTCCTATAAGAGTGGCATCTCCGAAATCCTCTAGTTCCGGATAATTTTTGTTATGATAATTCGCAACTTTACTAGACGTCACTTCTGCGTCCTTACAGTCTGCATAATACAAAAACTGCTCCACCTGATGACTGCCAATATCACACAAAATTCCGCCGTACTGCGCCTTGCGAAAAAACCAATCCGGTCGAGAATGGGCATTCAAACGATGCGGACCCCATCCCATCACTTGCACGACACGGCCTATTGTACCGTCTCGAATGAGCTGACCTGCATACACAGCACTCTCGACATGCAATCGCTCGCTATAATAAACCATATATTTTTTTTTCGTGCGTTGTGCTGTTACGCGTGCAGCTTCCACTTGCTCCAATGCTGTGAACGGCGTTTTGTCGGTAAAATAATCTTTACCATGTTCCATAACACGCAAACCAAGGGCGCATCGCTCGGATGGGATGTGGGCGCCAGCTACCAAATGGACATGAGGATCTTGTAAAATCTCTTGTTCCGAACGCGCAACCTTGACATTCGGATACGCGCGGACGAAAGCTTCAACCTTTTGCGGATCAGGATCCCACACCCAGCTTAACGTTCCCCCCGCTTCTTGCAACCCGTTACACATACCATATATATGTCCGTGTTCGAGCGCTGTCGCAGCAAAAACGAATTCTTGCGGTTTGACTACCGGTTTGGGTTTTCCTTGAGGCGCATAATTCATTCCATCACTTTTTTGCAAGATCATCAAAGTCCTCTCTAGGTATTATAAGTATTGCTTAGATCTGCTACTGCGGGTTTGGATTCAGTCTTGTTGGCTGTTGACTGTTGAATCCGTCGCTGCAACTGCTCATAGAACAATTGTTCATCAATCGGCAAGTTCACCCAATTGTCCGTCCAAGTTGATAAATACATCGCATTCGAGAGTGTAAGCCCCTTGATGCCTTCTTCACCTGGAGCAATCAAAGGCGTGCCATGACGAATCGCATCCGCGAAATTTTGTGTAATGCCTTGATGTTGCGTGTTCGTATTTGATCCTTGTATCGGAATTTCACACTTCCAACACTCCGGTTGCCCAAATACACCTTTAAATGTCTGGTTAAACTCCGTTTCGGAAACCCGCAGTCTCCAGAATGTCATTTTATCATCTTCGATCACAATTTTGCCGCGATCACCTGTTATTTCAAAACGGTTCGTTCCCGGAGCTTCGCCTGTTGTCGTTACGAATACACCCGTTGCACCATTAGCATATTCGACATATGCCGTGACATCATCATCCACTTCTATATTACGGTATTTGCCAAAATGACAAAATGCACGAACGCGTGTAGGCATCATGCCTATCGTCCATTGCCAAAGATCTAACTGATGAGGATCCTGGTTAATCAATACGCCTCCACCCTCACCCGCCCATGTTGCGCGCCAACCGCCGGAATTATAATAATTTTGGGTTCGGTACCAGTTCGTAATAATCCAATTCGTGCGACGAATTTCACCAAGTTCACCGGATGCAATAAGATCGCGCAGTTTTATGTAAAGCGGATTCGTGCGTTGGTTATACATGATGCCGAACACTTTGCCACTCGCGGCCGCGGCCTCATTCATTTCGCGAACCTGTTTCGTATAAACTCCTGCAGGTTTTTCAATTAGCACATGTAAACCATGTTCGAAGGCTTGGATTGCGCATTCAGGATGATGATAATGTGGGGTCGCTACAAGAACAGCATCCACCAAACCTGACGCAAACAACTGCTGAGGTGTTTCGAATACGGTGATTTTCTCGCCATAACGTTCATTGACGCGTTGTCTTTGTTCAGCCACCGTATCACTCGCTGCCGTTAACACCATGCCTTTAATTTTCTGATCCATCAAATATTGTACATGACCCCACCCCATATTCCCCAACCCAATAATACCTAGCCGAACGTGATCCATCTTTTACGCCTCCAACGTCAAAGTATGTTCCTATCATTTAACCTTCAACTTCTTCGAGAAGTGCCTTGAACCATTTCGTATAAAAAACTAACATCTCTTTCGAACTATGCAATCCGCTAAAATCTTCCACACCATACCAACCCGTATAACCGACAGATTTTAAATCGTGAAGCACTTGTTTCCAATCCACCATACCTTGATCCATCGGCATCGCTCGTGCACTCCAAAGTTTATCTCGGTCACCCTCAGATTGAAACCAGCCTGCATTCTTAATATGCACATGCGCTAAGTGTTCGCCTAGCAATTCCAGACCCATACGATAATTTTCAAACCCTTCATACACCATATTGCCTGGATCAAACAGCACACCTACATAGTTGGGATTAAAGCGCTGAACCAATCGATGTGCTAATGAAGCACTCGCAGCAATCGTCATATGGTGAGTCTCTACAAGGGCTTTCACATTGTATTTTTTGGCAAGATCTTCGACGACTTCAAGGTAAGCAATTGCTTGGGCATACATGTGATTGTAATTTTCATTACGGTTATACCATGGAACGCCTACACG
>JBILCM010000109.1:0-6219 GCA_044353165.1 Paenibacillus sp. | reverse complement strand
TCGATGATGCGGATCGCAAAGTCGGTAAATATTCAGGAGGCATGCGGCGCAGACTTGATTTGGCACTAAGCCTTGTGCATCGACCGAATATTCTGTTCCTTGATGAACCGACGACGGGACTAGATCCCTACAATCGGATCGCCATTTGGGAGGAGATTCGCAAGTTGAATCGCGAATTCGGCACAACGATTTTCTTAACGACGCAGTATCTGGAGGAAGCCGATCAGTTGGCCGATCGCATCTGCATTATCAACAAAGGAGAGATCGTTGCCAGCGGTTCTGCTGTGGAATTAAAGAAGAACATCGGCATGGATGTCATCGATCTTGTGTTTGCAGACGAAGCGGCAGCCATGCAAGCGAACACAGCATTGGAATCGATGGTTAAGACGGGCGTAGTGTCCCGCAACCAGCTGACATTGTACGTGGAGAATGGTGCACATGCCTTGGCTGACGTGGTTCGCGTATTGGATCGGCATGCATTGCCGCCGGTAAGTCTCAATCTGGCGCCGCCCACGCTCGATGATGTGTTCCTGCGCGTGACCGGGGAGCATCTGGACGCTTCGACACCGGCGGCTGCAGGTGTTCAGGAAGGGGGAGACGCATCATGAAATTTATACGAGACACGTGGTATTTATTTATGCGCAGTTTGCTGACCACCATCCGCAATCCGTTCACGTTCATTCCAAACTTGGTGATCAGCCTGTTTTTCTTAATGGTGTATCAAGGCGGCTTAAGCGGGATTGCCTCGATGCCTGTATTCGCGGGGGCGAGTTACTTAGGGTTTATTCTACCGGTATCGATCGTCAGCGGTGCGATTGGCGGATCGGGCGGTGCAGGTCAAGCGCTCGTCTCAGATGTAGAGAAAGGGTATTTCGCTAGGTTGCTGATGACACCTGTATCGCGGTTGGCCATCGTGTTAGGTCCTATTCTGGCAGGTATGGTACAGCTGTTGGCTCAGACGATTCTCATTTTGTTGGTGGGCATGGCCTTGGGCTTAAACATCGCAGCAGGTTTTGGCGGCGCATTGATTGTGATTTTACTCGCAGCAGGTTTTGGGCTCGGGTTTGCTGGTTATTCGGTAGGGTTTGCTTTACGGACAAAGAATGCACAGGCTGCGCAAGCGGGAACATTCATTTTCTTTCCTTTAATTTTCCTCAGCTCCACCTTCGTGCCCTTGGAGTTAATTGAAGCGAATTGGTTGAAGATTGCCGCTGCGGTCAATCCGACGACGTACATTTTTGAAGGCATGCGCTCCGTGCTCAATGTAGGTTGGGAAGCGGCACCGCTGTTAAGGGCAGCTCTAGCAATTACAATTTTGTGCGGGATCACCATTACATTCGCCGTCCTTAGCGCTCGGAATGCGGTCAGCCGAGGGTAAATCTAGGGAGAGAACTTGGTTTTTGAAAATTTTTCATGTAATTTTAAGATTTATGGTGTACATTATATGTATATCATTGGATGTACCCATTTAGGAGATGGTAGGGATGCGAACCTACATACAAATTCACAATCGGAAAGTGCCCGTATATTCAGACGAACCGCAAGGGACGAAGAAACTGAAACTTTTGTTGACTGCGCTGGAATCGAAAGCCATTCATGGCAGAAGGATCATTCGTCACTCCCTCGACACATTAATCAGTATCGAAATTGTTGAATCTGAAGCGATTTTACACACGGTGAACGAACGGGATTCAATCGCATTGTCCCTCTATTAAACGAAGGCTAAGCGGTATGATGGGAGGCAACTCTCCATACGACTTAGCCTTTTTTCTTATGTTCTAATCCAAAGAACTCTGGATGAAATTCCTCTTTCTGCTCATGCTAAGAAGGAGGGGTGTACACTGTGGAATGGATGGGACCGAACTTCTTTTCAGCTTTACTGGCCATTATCGTGATCGACCTTGTGTTGGCTGGAGACAATGCCATTGTGATTGCATTGTCGGCCAGACGTTTACCTAAGGAACAACAGCGGAAAGTGATTTTGTGGGGAACCGTGGGTGCCGTCGGGATCCGAACGGTGCTTACACTAGGAGCTGTCTATTTGTTGAAGGTCCCGGGCCTGATGGGTTTGGGCGGACTGTTGCTCGTGTGGATTGCGTACCGGTTGCTAGCAGCTGAGAAATCGCACCATGTGAAGGAGGCCGCGAGTTTCGCTGAGGCGCTGCGTACCGTATGGATTGCGGACACTGTGATGGCTCTTGACAATGTGTTGGCTGTGGCGGGTGCGGCGCACGGCAACTTGCTGCTTGTCGTGCTCGGATTACTCATCAGTGTCCCGATCGTCGTCTGGGGCAGTACATTGATTTTGCGGCTTGTCGAGCGAGTGCCGGCGATTATTTATGCCGGGGCTGGGGTGTTGGCTTGGACAGCAGCGAAGATGATCACCGACGAAAGACTGCTTCAGCCCGTCTTCGCATCCATGCCGATCTTGGTCACGATCATGAAGATACTTATCATCGCCGGTGTGCTAGCTACGGGTTGGGCAACCCACCAATACAAGCGGCGTCTACCCGCTGCATAACCGAACTTATCTCCCACGGGGGTCTCTGCCAGAAGATGGCGGGGGCCCCTTCGGTTTATAATGCATACACGGTGTGCCAGAAGAGTTGTACACCGTCCGACTGGGCAGATCTCTCGTCTTAAATCCATACGCTTTGCAGCCATTGGGGAATTGGGGATCCCAGGTCACATAGTAAAATTGACATCGCAGACAGTTGATTCGTTCCGGTGGCATCGAAGTCCCTCATCAGTGCCAGAAGTTGCCTCTCATTGTAACATAAAAAGTGAAAGTATGGTAAAATGTCGTGCAGAAGCTAGCTAAGTTTACCTATGAACATGTGTGGATAGAGGGGGTGTTGGTGATGCCTTGGACCATGGGGTTGATCTTCTTGGGGTTGCTTGCGGCAGTTGGATATGCAACGATGATTTTGCCTACCCAATGGGTCAAAATCGAGCGCATCCATCGACCCCTTGGTCTTGGCCGAACGTTCGTGCAGATCAGCGATCTCCACGTGGAGCGATTGCGTGTGGGACCAAACCGGCTACGTAAGTTGGTTGCACGAGAACAACCCGATTATATTCTTCTTACCGGCGATTACACGGAGAAGGTGGATCACGTAACGAAGGTGGCCATTTATTTGCGCGAATTGCGCAAAGTGGGCGTGCCCATCTATGCGGTGTTCGGGAATCATGATTACCGGTTACAAGAACAGGTTGCTTCGTTATTCGATGCATTTGCCTTCTATCATATACCGGTGCTGCGCAACACATCGCTAGCGTTCGCGGCCGATGGATTTACACTGGTAGGCATCGATGATTGGGACAATGGGTTATCTGACCCTGAGAAGGCGATGTACAATGTGCCGAAGGATCATAAAGTAATTATCATCACGCACAATCCGAACGTAACGATGCAAATGGAACAATCTTATGACTATTTGATGTGCGGACACTTCCATGGGCGACAGTTCCGTATTCCTTTCTTATTTTGGTTGAAACGCAAAGGGCCTTTAGCCCGAAGCGGCATTTATCAAGGTATGCATCGTGATAAGCGGGGCGTCTTTTATATTTCCAAAGGCATAGGTCAAGCTGAATTGAATGCCAGATTGCTCATTCGCAGTGAACTGACTGTGCATGAATTGTAAGCTAAAAATTGGGGAGGGCGAAGTCGCATGGATGAGATTGCGATTTGGGTATCGGTTGCCATAGGAATTCTTAATATGGTTTTTTTTGCTTTTGTTCTTAGAGCGGTGGATCGAACGGACAAGCAATTTCGTGATGAATTTGCGAGGAGCCGTCAAGAAGGGTTAATGACGAGCGCGCAACAGCGCGAAGAATTGGCGAATGCGCTCACACGGCAGCATCAAGCGCTGATGGCGAAGGTGGCGGAGTCATCTGCAAGCACGGAGAACCGGTTGGAGACGATGCGCAGTGCAACCGATCATCGGTTGGAAGCGGTCCGCAGCACGATGGAACAACGGATGTCTTCGTTACAAGAAGCCATGGAGGCGAAGTTGGTGTCCTTGCAATCGGATAACAACATCAAGTTGGAACAAATGCGGCTCACGGTCGATGAGAAATTACATGCTACGTTGGAACAACGGTTAGGGGAATCGTTCAAGCTGGTGGGCGAACGTCTGGAGACACTGCACAAGGGGTTAGGCGAGATGCAAGTGCTCGCATCCGGTGTCGGTGATTTGAAGAAGGTGCTGACCAACGTGAAGACGCGTGGCACGTTAGGGGAAGTCCAATTGGACGCCTTGCTTGAACAGTCGCTCTCGCCTGAACAATATGAACGCAATGTCGTGATTCGTGCCATGTCCACGGAGCGGGTCGATTTTGTCGTCAAGCTGCCGGACAAGACGGATGGACATCGACATGTGTTGTTGCCGATCGATGCGAAATTTCCGCTGGAGGATTATCAGCGGCTTGTGGATGCGCAAGAGCAGGCCGATAGTGTGCTTGCGGCGGAAGCGATGAAGCAATTGGAAACGCGTTTGAAGGCAGAAGCGAAATCCATCCGCGATAAGTATATTGATGCGCCACGGACCACGGAATTTGCGATTCTTTTCCTGCCCTTGGAAGGGTTGTATGCGGAAGTGTTGCGGCGTCCCGGCATCTGGGACACGCTGCAACGTGATTACCGGGTGATCATCACCGGTCCAACGACTTTAACAGCTTTATTAAATAGCTTGCAGATGGGTTTTCGGACGTTGGCAATTCAACAACGTACCAGTGAAGTGTGGCACGTGCTAAGCACAGTAAAGGCCGAGTTTGGCAAATTTGGGGATGTTCTCGATAAAACCCAGAAGAAGCTTCAGGAAGCTTCCAATACGCTTGATACGGCAGCTGTGCGTACGCGTGCCATCGAGCGCAAATTGCGCGATGTCCAGGAACTTTCGCCTGCGCAGCCTTCGCTCGCTGAATCCCAACCTTCTATTGAATAAGTAAATTTCTGGGCCGTCTCCAATTGACGAAGCCCATTTTTTTTGATATCGTTTCATTGCAGAATAGTTCTACTGTAGAACAATTATGTCTCACGGATCATCATGTTTCATCAAGGGGTGATATCTATGGATCGCCATTTTCTAGGTTCTATTATTGAACGATATGAGGAAGCTTCGTTGACGGTTGAGCGAAAGATGCATGCTGCCATCAGTGAGCGCATACCGTCCCAATTGACGATTGATCAGTATTGGATCATTCGTTATTTGCGCAAGAGGGATCGCTCTACATCGTCTGAGCTAGCAGATATGTTCTGTGTTGGGAAGAGCTCCATTACGGCGATCACGACACGGCTTTGTGACAAAAACTTGATTGTGCGCATTCCTGATGGACACGACAGACGGGTGATCTATTTGCAACTGACCCGTGAAGGGGAGCGACTTGCTGATGAAATTGGGGATCGGATTAAGGATGTACTGATGCTGTATTTGAATCATTTTGAGGAGCAAGAAACCATAAGATTTATTGAAACGTATGAGAAACTTGCAGGTGTACTCACGCAAACGTAGATCGCATCGATTCAAGAACTAGATAAGGGAGAGGTCGAGGAATGAGAAACATACTGCGCCTGCGTTGGTTGGTGTTGATGGCATGGATTGTAGCTGCTGTCGGGTTGATGATCACGGCGCCCAACATGGAGCAACTCGTGCGAGAGAAAGGCCAAATTAGCGTTCCCGATGGATATTCATCCGCTGTAGCAGGCGATATCATGCGTCGCATGAACACTTCGGAGGAGGAAGGTCGCTCGCCGTCGACCATTCTTGTGTTTCATCGTCCCGATGGTCTCACGGCTGCGGATCACAAGGAGATTCGTGAAGGTGTCGCGTCCATTCCAAGTGGCGCTTCTGATCATGGTATTACCGCAATTACATCGCATTATGATCAACCGGATCTGGAGAAACAATTGGTTTCTGAAGACGGAACGACGGTTTTGATGCTGGTAGAGATTGATTTTGGCGATCGCAATTTCGTTGAAGTCAAAGATGACATATACGCCGCGCTACAGGAGATTAGCGTGGAACATTATTACACCGGCAACTGGCTCATTGGTGAGGATGTCGTCCTGAGTTCCCAAGAAGGGTTGAAGAAGACAGAATGGATTACACTCGTCTTTATTCTGGTCATTCTGTTTATCGTGTTTCGTTCCGCGGTGGCGCCGTTGATCCCGCTGATCACGGTCGGCTTCACGTACCTTGTTTCACAATCGATCGTGGC
>JBILCM010000040.1:0-19872 GCA_044353165.1 Paenibacillus sp. | reverse complement strand
ATCTGTAAATAAGGCGACCCGCACACTGCATACCTCCTTGTAAAACACTTTTGTCCATTGTAACTTAAGAATATTAAACCGATGTAAACTGTCCGTTTAATATTGAGATTACACTAGACTTCTATAATAAGAGAGTAGCCTTTCCATTCATGATTCGTTACAATAGAGTAGGAATCAAGAGGAGGATTGCAAAGCATGAGTCGCGTATTAAGTTGGCTGAGAGATCATGACCAACGCTTGTTTTTCTTTGTGAATCACAAACTCAATCGCAACTGGATCAGCGCATTCATGAGCCGCATCACGCACCTAGGCGGAGCAACCTTTACGATCGTGGCTACGCTTGGCATCTGGACGTTCGCGTCTAAGATGATATCGCATATCGGCTTTCAGGCGTTCATTTCCCTAGCATTAAGTCATATACCCGTGATCATCATGAAGAAAATATATCCCCGCTTACGTCCCTATATAACACTACCCGAAGCGATTACAGGCAAGCAACCGTTGAAGGATCATTCGTTTCCTTCAGGACATACAACGGCCATTTTCTCCGTTATTACTCCGTTCGTGGTTGCATTCCACTGGGTCGGCTTGATTCTCGTGCCGCTTGCTGCGATCGTGGGCATGTCCCGTATGTATCTTGGATTGCATTATCCTACCGATGTGTTAGCAGGCTGTATGATCGGTTGTGCTACGGCTGGATTTACAATTGCATATTTTGGTTAAAATGTTCTTAGCGAAGGCATACAATAAGATATGGACAAAACATTAACGAAGCTTTGGTGAGGTTAGGTGAATTCGATTGCAGCGAAAGAAGCGTATCTTGATCCTATCAGAAGGATTTGGGGCGGGTCACACACAAGCAGCGCAAGCATTGGCCGTCAGCTTGAAACGAATGTCGCCTCAAGTACAGACGCGCGTGCTGGAATTGGGTTCGTTCTTGCATCCTACCCTTTTTTCCATGCTGTTCAGCGCTTATAAGAAAACCGTGACATCCCAACCCAAATTGTATGGGCTGATGTACCGTTCACAATATAATAAGCAGCTCGGTCGATTGTCCCAGCTTGCATTGCATCGAATCTTATATGCACAGACGGCGCACATTATACGAACTTTGAAACCGAGCGCGATTGTATGCACGCACCCTTTTCCTAACGCTGTCGTCTCCCGACTGAAACGTTCATCCGGACTGGATATTCCTTTGTGCACGGTCATTACGGACTATGATGCGCATGCGACTTGGATCTCATCCGGTACGAACCGTTATCTCGTATCCACAGCGGAAGTGAAAGAAAAGTTAATCTCCCGAGGTGTACCGAGTCGAATTATACGTGTGACAGGCATTCCTGTTCACCCTAATTTCTGGGAAAACCATGACCGCGATCTCATTCGCACGCAATTCCAACTTCGTGCCATGCCTACCGTGCTGGTCATGGGCGGGGGTTGGGGTCTCGTCTATCAGGAGGATTTGATCCGTTACATGCTTCGGTGGCGCGATCACGTGCAGTTTATATTCGTGCTAGGCAACAATCGAAAGATGTTGGTGCAGTTGTCGGAAGACCCTGCGTTCAACCATCCCAATGTTCGATTGCTAGGATTCACGCGAGAAGTGTCGAAATTAATGGAAGTATCTGATTTGCTCATTACCAAGCCGGGAGGCATGACCTGTACGGAAGCGATGTCCAAAGGACTGCCCATGCTCTTCCACAAGCCTGTACCTGGACAAGAGGAAGAGAATGCTAAATTTTTTGCCTCCCATGGCTTCGGTCAATATCTTGAGTCCGAGAAGACCATCGATTATTGGTGCCACCGTCTCGTCCATGAATATGACGATGTTCTGATGTTGCGCGTAATGCTCTCGAAGATGTTGCTTCAGCACAAACCCGAAGATTGCTCGCTAGAAATTCTGCAATTCGTGAATTAGCCTTACGCCTGACGACGGCGCTCCATCGCCTGGGTACCGAGGATCACTTCTGCACGGTAGATGGGCAACCCCTGCTTGTGGAACTTTTCCTCATATTCCGTCATCACGTTGTTTGGTGCGGTACCGTCTGCATGCAAATCAAGCGATATGTTACGCATCATCAATTCCAACTCAGCAAACGTGTTTAATGAAAATTCGAACAGCGATCGCGAATCGGTCTTGAGATGGATTTCACCGGCTGCATTGAGAATTTGTTTGTATTTCAGTAGAAAATTTTGATGGGTAAGCCGTCGGTGCGCATGTCGTGTCTTGGGCCAAGGATCGCTGAAATTCAAATAAATGCGCTCAATTTCAGCAGGTGCAAACATCTCTTCGATTCCCTCTATATTGCCAAGCGCCATCCTCAGATTGTTGGGGGGTTGCTCCCCGCCATGTGCCGCCGACCAAGCCGCGCGAAGTTGTTCCGATTTCTCGCTACCTTTGCGAATGAGTTCATCATACATATCAATACCCACAAAATTCCATGCGGGATATCGCAAGCTCATCTCGCTGATAAACCGCCCTTTGCCCATCCCCAATTCAACATGAATGGGGTGATCGTTGCCGAACAGCACGTGCCAACGGCCACGCCAATTTTTTGGGTGCAACACAACGCGCTCCTCGAGTTGCTCCAACCGCTCTTTCGTCCCTGCCCTACGTCGCAAACGCATGTCATATATTCCTTTCTTTTAGGCGAAAATCAATAATAGACTTATTTTGCCTAAACCCTAGGTCAATGTAAAGCGAGATTAAAAAAATAAAATCGCCTTTCCTTATTAGAATGGTAGGCCTGTTGATCGTGAATCGCACAGAACGGTTCGACCGTGATTCCCTGCGACTCCCCGAATGTTCAAAAACTGACGATACGCACAAAACACTCACCGCTTCCTCACCACCCACCCCGCACGAATGTTCATTTTTTGATCATTCGCACCGACTGCGACACGCGAATGTTCATTTTTTGAACATACGTCAACTCCCCAGTGCGACCGTGACTCCTCACGACTCGCTGCATGTTCATAAACTGACGATACGCGCACACTTTACACCGAATCCGCACCGAACACTCCGTGCACATGTTTATTTTTTGATCATTCGCACCGACTGTGACAAGCGCATGTTCATTTTTTGATCATTCGCACCGACTGTGACAAGCGCATGTTCATTTTTTGAACATTTGCACCGACCGCGACACGCGCATGTTCATTTTTTGATCATTCGCACCGACTGTGACAAGCGCATGTTCATTTTTTGAACATTTGCACCGACTGTGACAAGCGCATGTTCATTTTTTGATCATACACTCACAACTCCTCGCGACCTTGCCACCCTGCGACTCCCCGCAAGTTCGACCGATCTCATCTGTTCATAGGGAGGTGTGAACCGTTTTTCAAAAAAACAAAAAGAGGAGAAGAACTCCCCCCTCAAAACTAATAAATTCTGGCGTGTAATATAATCAAGTTACAATAGAACGCTTATAAGTTAAAAAAGGACGCTCTCCACGAGGCGTCCCTAAGCCAACTTTAGTTCATCACTTTGTTCTCAACTTTCTTCTTCAACTTCTGTCTAGCGCCTGTCAACAATTCCGGCTGTTCATGAAACTTGATTCCTGTCAGCGCAATCGCTTCCTTCACGGTCAACTCAACGGTAATCGTCTCATCGCCATGCGGAATTCCAACATCATGCTGTGCCATGCTTGTCACCTCATTCATCAAATTCGAAATTGTGTTTCGTGTGCTTATCTTGCACCAAAACCATGAATCGAAACTAAGAGAGACAGAGTCATTATCGCTGCGACATACGTGTAATATAACATATCATGTCAGGTATGTCAAGTGGTTTCGGTGTTAGGGTCGCATTTGCCACTTCACGCACAGATGACGTCTTGTCTTTCCATTCGATTGCGGTACAATGAAACATAAAGTGAAGCACGTTGGGAGCTCAAATCAGCCTCATGCATCCTATGCGAAGTTTAACGCACAACACCCCCCTGCTATGGGGAGATAAACGGTTTCATACATGGAACGTCGAGATGCGCCGAACGTTCGGCACGAAAGTGTTCAAGGTCATGTTGGACGCAGGGTTCACGTGTCCGAATCGCGATGGCACGATCGCTACTGGAGGCTGCACATTCTGCAGTGCCAGGGGTTCAGGCGATTTTGCGGGCAGCCGCCGTGATGACCTCGTCGTGCAATTTGCACAAGTGCGGGATCGCCAGCACCGCAAATGGCCAGATGCTCAATATATCGGCTACTTCCAAGCGTACACGAATACGTATGCGCCTGTGCAGGTGTTGCGGGATTATTACGAAGCGATTCTGGCGCAGCCGGGCGTCGTGGGATTATCGATTGCAACGCGGCCGGATTGCTTGCCCGATGATGTGATTGACTATTTGGCACAATTGCATGAACGCACTTACCTTTGGGTGGAGATGGGGTTGCAGACGATTCATGAGCGCACTTCAGCACTCATTAATCGAGCACACGATACCAAAGCGTATTTGCAAGCGCTCGAGAAGCTGCGAGCGCGTGGCATCCGTGTGTGCGCACACATTATTTATGGGTTGCCACTGGAAACACATGAGATGATGCTCGAGACGGGTGAAACGGTAGCAGGTTGGGATGTGCAAGGTCTAAAAATTCATCTGCTTCACCTGATGCGCAAAACACCCATGGTCAAACAATATGAGGCTGGGTTGGTTCGTTTCTTAGAACAAGATGAGTATGTCGGTCTCGTGGTCGACACGCTGGAGCGGTTGCCCCCCGACATGGTTGTCCATCGATTGACGGGCGACGCGCCTCGTGATCTCCTGATCGGACCGATGTGGAGCCTGAAGAAATGGGAAGTGTTGAACGCGATTGACGCTGAACTCGTTCGACGCGACTCCTGGCAAGGCAAACTTTGGCGGGGAACGCGCCATACCGATTCTAAGATGAGGTGATCCTGTATCGGCTTCTTATCGATTTTATCGTTCACACATGCCCTTGTGCGCGAGCGTGTGCGGCTCGGTGACATCGCTATCGATGCGACGCTCGGCAACGGGCATGACACGTTATTTCTATGCCGCTTGGTCGGATGCAACGGACATGTGTATGGCTTTGATATTCAAGCTGATGCGATTGCTTCCACGCGAGAGCGCCTCACCGCGGCTGGCATCCCTGATGCGGCTTATACGTTGTTGCACCGAGATCATGCACAGTTACAGGCCGCTTTGACCGATCCCTCTCAACTGGCGTTGCCTGCTGCGCGCATCCGAGGCCAGGTTGCCGCGGTCATGTTCAACCTCGGCTACTTGCCCGGCGGAGAACATCGCTTGGTGACGCGGCCCGATACGACCATCGCAGCTTTGGATGCTGCTTTGCAGTTGATTCGGGTTGGTGGCATCGTAACGGCAGTCGTGTACCCCGGACATGCTGGCGGCGCTGAAGAAGCTAATGCTGTCGAAACGTGGTCAGGTGCGTTGTCGCAGGAACATTTTCAAACGATCAGTTATCGCTTATTAAATCAGCGGAATGATCCACCGCGCGTGATTGCAATAGAACGAAGGAAGGATGATCGAGATGAACGCGGAAGTGAAGCCTTATCCTCTACAATTTCGACCTGAATTTAAGGAACGCATCTGGGGCGCAAGGGCGCTGGAGCGGTTTGGTTTTGATCTGCCTGAAGGGAACATCGGGGAAGCATGGATGATTGGCGAGCATCCGAATGGCACAACTTCTGTCGTTGGGGGACCGTTGAACGGTGTTGCTCTGGATGAGCTTCGCACGCGTTACGGTACGCAATGGTTTGGAACCCGCGGCATCTCGGCGAAGACAGGCCGATTCCCGTTGCTCATTAAATTGTTAGATTGCAGTGATGATCTTTCTGTCCAAGTGCACCCCCATGATGATGATGAACATCTGGCCGCTGGAGAACTGGGTAAAACCGAGATGTGGTATGTGCTCGATGCCCGCCCAGGTGCCAAAATCATCTATGGATTGCAAGAAGGTGTGGATCGCGATGCCATGGCGGCAGCGATAGCAGAAAATCGGGTGCTCGATTGCCTGAACGAGGTCCATGTGCAAGCGGGCGATACATTCTACATACCCGCAGGCACGGTGCATGCATTAGGCGCTGGCGTGTTGGTCGCGGAAATTCAACAAAATTCGGACACCACCTATCGGTTGTACGATTACGGACGGCTCGGCTTGGATGGACGACCGCGGGATTTGCACATCGAGGATTCGCTGCGAGTGATCGCTTATAACGGTGCGGGCGCCTCGTATGGGAAGTCGGATGTAGCTGGTGATCATCAGTGGTTGCGCTTGGCGGCTTCACCTTACTTCATCGTGGAGAAAGGTCGCGTCCACGGGGAATGGACATTGTCGACATCGACCGACAGTTTTCAGATTGTGATCGTTTGTGATGGCGAAGGATGTATCCGCTGGGTGGATGGCGAAGTAGCGATGCAAGCCGGGGATTGTTTCTTGTTGCCGGCATCGCTTGGCACGTATGCATTACACGGTAACGCAACGGTGTTGCGCAGTTATATACCTTGAAAAAAACTGGACAACGCAGCTTTTCCATGCTAATTTAGATTCATGTGAAGCACACATGCGGATTCTTCGGAATCGATGTGTGCTTTTATGTTTTTATTCTCATTTATCCAAGGAGGATTTCACCATGCGTCAAGAAATATGCAACGAGTTCCAAGACGGAAGGAAATACGCCGATTTGTATTGCGCAAGCGGAATCACACGAATCATCATCGAAGTCAATGGTTGCGTCTGTCATGACGAGTCCTCGAACGGGCAACTGCAACTGCTCAGTAACTTTCACCAAGCAGATCCCTGGTACATCGAACCGCTACGCATGCATACGCCGATTTCAGGGTATTCACCGCATAACGTTTTGCAACCTCGCGCCCTACGATCCGTTCATGCTGCGTAAAGGCAGTGAAACGAGGAGAGGCGTGGGGTGATCTTGAGTATCGGTACTGTACCACGCGACAAGCATGTGGGGGTCATGGTGGATGATCGTCCCCTGCGCCAAATAAACGTTGAGGTCAAAATCAATGCGTTCAATCATCACCTGCTTATGAAACTCGCGTTCTGTCCACCGCATCTGTTGAACAGGCATGGAGCGATGCAGTTCGTTATGGGTGTCCGTAAGCAACACCTGCATCCACTTCGCGTGTTCTTCAGCCGTGAAGGAGCGTTCCCACCATATTTTGCGCGGGCGATGCTTGTGTTGACGGAAATAATCAAATTTCATCAGACCCTCTATGATCGGCAGATGTCTTGCTTCCATGATTGGAAAATCGCCTGCTGGTTGGCTCCCTTGTGCTACACAGGCGTGCAGAAATTCCCTCAATCGAGTAAACAAGTCTTCCAGTTGGTGACCGATACGTTCCCACCCGCGAGACTCCCAGTAACTGCCGAACGTTTGGAAGAAGTCGAATGCAGACGGAAACACATGCATGATGAGATAATTCACCGTCATATCCATCCGGTGCGCGTTCCAATACTTCTCCAGCACATCTTCCGCTTGTTTGATCCGGACAATGTCGGCGAAGGACAAGACGTTGTTCCCTAGAATTTCGTAAGGCGCGTGATCCATGTACACATACCCGTGTTCACCCGCACGCGCACGCACACCGGTACCGCGCAACATCTTCAGAAATCCGAGTTGCAGCTCTTCAGGTCCTAATGCAAATACGTCGTTGAATGTGTTGCGGAAGGAGTGATAATCCTCTTCCGGCAAACCTGCAATGAGATCCAGATGTTGCGCGATTTTCCCGCTTTCGCGGATCATCGTCACCGTACGTGACAACTTAGCGAAATTTTGGCGGCGCTGAATAATTTCATTCGTTGCATCGTTCGTTGATTGGACCCCGATTTCAAACCGAAAGACGCCCGGCGGCGCATGCTCACTTAAATACGCAATCACTTCTGGTCGCATAATATCGGCCGTAATTTCAAACTGAAACACACAAGAACCACTGTGATGCTCGATCAAAAATTGAAAGATCTCAAGCGCATATTCGCGTCGAATATTGAATGTGCGATCAACAAATTTGATCAACCGGGCCCCAGATTGAATTAAATACAACAAGTCGCTTTTGGTGCGTTCGATGTCATAATAACGGACGCCAACCTCAATCGAAGACAGACAAAATTGGCATGAGAACGGACAACCCCGACTCGTCTCGAAGTAAACGACGCGATTGGCCAACTGGGGAATGTCCGTCGTGAAGCGATGCGGCGAAGGAATTTGGTTCAGTGTGAGTTTCGGGCGAGCGGGATTCACTATGACGCTTCCATCCGGCTTGCGCAATACTAGGCCAGATACCAAATAGAATGCAGTAGAAGCGTTTTGTTGTGACTCGGCAGCTGTAGGATCATACATGGCCGACAACACCGACAGCAGGTGGTGGAACGTCTCCTCGCCTTCTCCCCGCACGATATAATCCACTTCTGGAATTCGCTCCATCCAGTATTCCGTATCATAGGATACTTCTGGACCCCCGAGCACAATACGCAATTCGGGACGAATTTTCTTCAGCATACGTAGGATGGGAATCGTTTCTTCGATATTCCAGATGTAGCAAGAAAATCCGATGACGTCGGGTGCACGCTGGAACAAATCCGTTACGACATGCAACGCAGGGTCCTTAATCGTATATTCTGCCAATTCAATGTCAAACTCGCGCTCGCTGTATGCTTTCAGATAACGCAAAGCTAAAGACATATGAATATACTTGGCATTGAGCGTGGCCAATACTGTTTTCATCTGTTTATTCCCACTTGAACGTAATACTTGCTACAATAAAGGCCGCAACGAGCCAACCCCCGAGGATGAGCGTCTCACTCCAGAGCGCTCCGACACCGGCACCTACATTCATCACTTCGCGCAACGTGTGTGAAAGATGCGTGATCGGCAATGCATGCACGACAGGTTGCAGAAAATCCGGCATGTTCCGAACCGGGAAAAACACGTTGCCAAGGAATAATAACGGGAACGAGATTAAACCCGCGATCGGACCCGCACTCTCAGGTGTCTTCGCGAGGCCTGCAATAATAAATCCGATCGCCATGAACACCAATGTGCCGAGTACAACATAAAACAACAATAACAACCACGAGCCGCTCACTTTTGTGCCGAACACCAAGGAAGCGATCAATAAGACGATGATGGCCTGTGATCCGTTCAGGACGAGACGGGCCGTAATCTGTGCAGCAATGAATGTGCTTGCCTTCAGCGTTGTGCTCTGCATACGTCTGAGCACGCCGCGTTCACGCCAAGAAGCAATCTGCCCGGCCACCCCGTTCAAGTTGCTAGACATAATCATCATGGCCACGATACCGGGCACAAGAAAGTCGATATACTCGAGCCCGAGTGACTTCACGGGTTGTGATTGGACTTGAACGACCGCTTCATATCCAGTCACACCTTTGCTGATCGCATCCACAACACCACTAACGTATTGCACACCCAACTGCGACACGGCCAAGTTCGTTTCATCATAATATACTTCGATTTGCGTGTTCTGTTTGCCGAGCGCTGTACCATATCCTTGCGGGATGACCACTACCAGCTGAACATCCCCGCGATTAAGTGCCTCAAGCGCCGCGGCGCGATCGTTCCCGGCCTCCAATCCAATGACTTCCGCCCCAAGCAATTGCTCAGTTGCAAGCGCCGAAGGTGTTGTGCCGTCCTCATCCACAAGCACACCGTTCAAGTTCACTTGGTTGCCATTACCAAGGAATGAACCTAACGCTAACATCAGCAATATCGGGAACAGCAACGAAAAGAACAGGACTTGACGATTCCGGCTAAACAGCTTCAACTGCGCTTTCGTTAGTTGCACATATGCTCTCATGATTCTCGCAAACTCCTTCCCGTCATCTGGATGAACACATCTTCAAGCGTGGCGGTCCGGGTGCTTAAATCTTCAAGCGTTAAGCCATACTCGTCTGCCTTCTGGACAAAATCCGTTAATGAACCTTGCAAATCTTCCGTATACAGTGAAAATCCGCCTTTACGCTCCGAAACATTCTTGACAAAGAGAACGCTCTCCAAGAACGACCGCAAGCGATTCTGACGTTCTTCATCCATAACCTCAAAATCTGGCACCCGAAATTCAATCGCCTTGTCCGCGGACAAGCTATGAATCAAATTCTTCGGCGTGTCCAGTGCGATGACTTGACCTTGATCCATGAGGCAGATGCGATCACACAAAATTTGAGCTTCATCCATATAATGGGTAGACAAGACGACCGTCTTGCCTTGTTCCTTCAATCGTAAAATAATGTCCCATAGCGTTCGCCGCGCTTGCGGGTCTAGTCCCGTCGTGGGCTCGTCTAAGAAAACAACCAGCGGATCATTGACCAGGGCAAGGGCAATCGCCAGTCGTTGTTTCTGTCCACCCGATAAATTTTTTACGCGGCCATGTAACTTTTCGGTCAGAATCATACTGTCCAACAGCGGCAACACCGGTACAGGATTTTTGTAGAAGCTGG
Organism: Paenibacillus sp.; assembly: GCA_044353165.1. GTDB lineage: Bacteria > Bacillota > Bacilli > Paenibacillales > YIM-B00363 > JBILCM01. The sequence continues at coordinate 9,411 of JBILCM010000040.1, read as the reverse complement.
CATACATCTCTGTAATCTCGCGCACGGTGAGTAGATCGAACAAGGAAGTCGATTGCAATTGCACGCCAATGACAGCTTTCACTTTATCAAGTTGCGTCTGTGTGTTAAACCCGGCAACCAACGCTTTGCCCCCATCAGGGCGCCGCAAACCTTCGATCATCTCCATCGTTGTTGTTTTGCCCGCACCGTTGGGTCCGAGTAACCCGAACACTTCGCCGCGCCGGACTTGGAAATTGATTTGATTCACGGCTGTGAATGAACCATACGTTTTCTCTAAATTTTCCACTTCAATCACATGTTCGGTGATCAACGACGATTCCCCCGTTTTCGTTCAAGCATAGCATCATCGTACACGAAATGCCGCCACTTTACAAAATGATGGAGATACAGAAGAAGACGCCCGAAGTGCGTCCCCAAGATCGAAATATGCAAATCACTTGCAACCCTTATGATTTCACTGCACCTTGACTGACACCCGCCACAATAAATCGTTGAGCAATCACATAGACGACAAGCGGCGGAATCAGTACAGCAAAAATACCCGCTGACAACACGTTCCACTGGGATAATCGGTCCGTCGTGAACAGTCGCAAACCACTCGTCACCGTCACCAAGTCCCGATCTGGCATGTAGAGGATGGGAATAAAGAAATCGTTATAAATAAATACAATTTTCAAAATCGCAATTGTCGTAATCGCTGGTTTCATCAGCGGCAACATTATCGACCAGTACACTCGAAAATAATTGGCCCCGTCAATGCGCGCGCTTTGGTCTAATTCCAATGGGATTTTGTACATGAACTGCATGAACAAATAAATATCAAGCACGGATGTAGATGTGAAGAGCAACGTTCCCGCCCAGATCGTATTATAAACACCCAAACTTTTGACAAGGATAAAAATAACGATCGCTGTTGTAGTCGTAGGTACGATCGATGCCAAAATAAAGGAGAAGAGCAACAATTTCTTAAACCTAAACTTGAAGCGCGTAATGACATACGAGACCATCGTTCCCATGGCAATCCCTAACGTCACCGAAATCACCGTCATAAAGACAATATTTTTAAATCCCGTTAACATCTGAGCTCGCGAGAAATATTCTTTGTAATTGTCGAAATTAAAGAAATTTTCCGGCAAGGCCCATACTGCGGAATAAATATATTCTTCGTTAGTTTTGAACGATGTCATAAATACGATGCTGATCGGCAAAAAAATCATGATAATGAAGAGCGTCATGAGCGCATAATTGAAGTAACGCAAATAAGGGTTGCGAACCACGAGCCCGGTTTCAAAATTTTGTTTCATGCGGTTATTCGAAAAGAACTTCATTCATTCTCCCCCTCACTGCGAACAACCATGTTTTGGACAATGAGCACGATCAGGATGATCATCAACAAGATCACAGCAAGCGCCGAGGCTTTCCCAAACTTAAAAAATTGAAACGCTGTGTAATACGTGACAGAAGCGAAGGTCTGCGTGCGGTCACCGGGCCCCCCTGCCGTCATAATGAACGGCTGATAGAACGCTTGCAACGCTCCGTTCAAACTTAAGAACAAATTGATCTGAATGACCAATTTGATGCTTGGAATCGTGATGTAGCGAAGATTGTGAAAGAAATTCCCGCCATCAATCGCGGATGATTCATACAATTCTCGATTGATAGACTGCAGCGCACCAAGAAAAATAATCATCGCCAAACCTGTAAATTGCCACATGCCCATGAATGCCAACGAAATGTTGGAAAACCATGAATCGCCCAAGAATGAAATCGCATGTCCCTCGAAACCCAACGCCCGGATGACAATATTAATGGGACCATCGCGAAAGTTGTACATATAACTAAACATATAAGCGATCGCAATACTGTTTAAAACGAATGGAAGGAAGATAGAGGAGCGAAAAAAGTTCCGCGCACGAATCTTAGAATCGACAATAATTGCAAAATATAAACCTAACAACGTCTGCAAGATCGAAATGATCACATATCCAATATTGTTTATCAGCGCGCGAAATACGGTTCCTGTCTCAAAAATCTCGACATAATTTTGCCAACCGATATAGTTATACGTATAGGATCGAAATCCATCCCATTCGGTGAAACTCATCTCAATAAGACGAATTGCAGGATAATACGTAAAGACGAGAAGCAGAACGATCGGCACAAACAGGAAACTGAAAATAACGGCATTCTTTTCATTGAAACCCTTCATTAACCGCATATGGTTCAACCCCATCCATGTAATGAAAGAAAAGGAGCAAGTGCCTGAGGTGGCCATATCTTGCTCCTTGTTTGTAACATATGAACGAACGGAACTTACTTCGCTTTCGCGTCTGCCCATTTCTTATTGTATTTATCGATGATTGCTTGCTCTTCATTAGCTTTCGCCAAAACAAATTCTTGAACCATCGTACTAAAATCAAGTTCCGCTTTACCTACTCGCTCGAGATAAGCTTGTGAATTCGCTTCGCCTTCCACTTGCGGCAATCCTGACTCGAACAAACCAGCGTAGAACGGATCGTCGATCGTTGCCCCTTTATCAAGTGGGATCATGCCAATCTTCTTGAGCATGTACCCATTCTCCCACATGTACTTGAAGAATGCTTTGGCGAGCGGCTTGTTCTTCGATGCTGCCGTTACGCCGTACAATTTATCCGGACCACCGACCAATGCTGTGGAACCTGGGATTGGGAACATACCAACTTCTTCTGCTTTCGCGCCGTTATCCACAATTTGTGATGGCAACCAAGTGCCGAGAATCATCATGGCCACTTTGCCTTGCGCCATGTCGCGCTTGGAGCCGTCCCAGTTCGTGGAGGTGATGTCGGCTTCTAGATACCCTTTTTCATTCAACGACTTCAGGAATCTCATGCCCTCGAGTGAGCCGCCTTTCTCGTCTGTCAGCAATTCCTTGTCAACAAGGGTATTCATGAAGTTAGACGATCCCGTTACGGCACCTTGGTAAGCGCCACCGGCAAATCCGCCAATCGGCCACTTATCTTTGAAGTTTGAAGCAACGGGAATGATACCAGCTGCCTTCAGCTTCTCGCTTGCCGCATAAAATTCCTCAACCGTGGCTGGGAGTTTGTCAATGCCCGCTTTCTCGAACGCCGTCTTGTTGTAGACAACACCATTGAAACCCATGCCAATGGAGAGAAGGTACAATTTACCGTCTTCCCCTGTGCCGTTCGCCCAGTAGTACGTGTTATCTTTCGTGAAACCTAAATCATCAATCGGCTCGAAAAATTCTTGAAAATCTTTCTTCGACCAACCTGAGTTGCCAGGTTCGAACATGATGTCGGCAAATTCGCCCCCTGCGATTCGTGTTTTCACGATATCATCGCCAGGGTTAGGCTCAACGATAATCTTCGTTCCGGGATTTTTTTCCATGAATTCGTTTGCAATTTCAGTTAATACATTGTCAGCTTTGTCCGTCCGATGCGTGAGGAATGTAATTTCCCCTTCGAGCTTAGGCGCCTCCGCTGTCGCTTCTGAATCAGCCGCTTCTTCACTGCTGGTGTCAGAAGATTCATTCGTGTTACATGCTGCTAGAGTGAATACCAATGCAAAAGCAAGTACCAACAACAACCATTTCTTCATCTTGTTTCCCCCTTGAATAAAAATAGTTATCTAGCAATAGAGATGTTACCATTTTTGCATCCAAAAAGAAAGCGCTTAAATAATTTTTTTTCTATAATTGACAACGCTTTATTTCCTAACATTTTTCCTGTTTTTTTACAACCCGAATGATCTCCTTAGCTACGTCTTTGGGCGTTTTTCGCTCCGTAAAGACCGTATAATGGCTCAAGGCATAGATCGGTTGCCGCTGATGGAACAATGCTGCGATTTCTGGCAGTGACTTATTTTTTAATAGGGGCCGGTTCGGCAACAAAAATTGCAGCCGTTCGCGCCAAGCTTCGAATGACATACACAGGTAAACTACATCGGACGTCGATAAACAAATCTCTCGAACCGCGTCTTGCATGAATGCTCCACCACCGAGAGACAAGACACGCTGTGTTGTGCTTGTGCAGATGTGTCGGATCGTCTCACGTTCCGCTTCACGGAACTTCGCTTCGCCAAATTGCTGGAAGATCGCTTCAACCGACATACCGAATTGTTGTTCGAGTAATACATCGATATCCAGGAATGTTCTTTGCATCTGTTCGGCCACCAATTGACCGATCGTCGTCTTGCCCACACCCATAAAACCTACCAACACGATATTCTTCTCAGACGACATTCATCTACACTCTTCTCTTGATCGTGATTTGTTTCATTATATCATATCCCAATTGCGCGTATTGCGCCTGCGTTTATCAACTTGAAACAACTGTGTTATATTGTAAATAAAAAAAGGAGTCCATCCATGGCAAAACTAGCTTTCGGCAAAAATCCAGCCGTCTGCGCCCCGATCACGGGACGCGTGAGGGATGAAATTATACAAGAATGCATCAGCATTGTGGCGAAGAGGCCAGATGTGATCGAATGGCGTGCAGATTTTTTTGAAGGTGTCCGACAACCGGCCCAATTGATCCACGTGCTCACACAACTCCGTGAAGTCGCAAGCGGTATGCCTATTATTTTTACGATCCGCTCGATCGCTGAAGGGGGAAGTTTGCAACAAGAGCTGACACCTGCAGAAGAGTTGGAGATTTATACCGCCGTTTGTGCAAGCCGCGCTGTCCAGTTTCTCGATTATGAACTTGCGCATTCGGATGAGGAGATTGCACAAATTCGCAGCCTGACCCAACAGTATAGCGTGCAACTCATCCTGTCATGCCACAATTTTCATGAGACACCTGGCGAATCTTGGATGCAAGAAAAGTTTGTGCGCGCCCTCACGGCAGGTGCGGACATCGGTAAAGTTGCTGTCATGCCGAATACGCTAGAAGATGTGCTCCATTTCCTTAAAGCCTTGTTGATCATCGAGCAGAAGATCGATCTGCCGCTGATTGCGATTTCGATGGGCCCCCTAGGCGCCATCTCCCGATTATTCGGATGGTTGTTCGGGTCCCAACTCACGTTCGCCGTAGGGGAACAGTCTTCAGCGCCGGGACAAATCCCAATTGAGGACGTACGTAAGGTCATAGAAATTGCACAGAAGGCACATGGGTTGCAACGCGAATAAGAATAGACAATGGAGGTGCGACCATGGATTCCATCACACATACCCTCTTTGGACTGACCCTCTATGCTGCCATCGATAAACAATCCATGGAGAAACCCCTCCTACGCGCCATCGGGTTCACGGCTGTCGCAGGAAGCCTTGCCCCGGACATTGATGTCATCTCCAGTTTATGGGACACGCAAGGGTTGTATCAGATGTGGCATCGCGGCATTACCCACTCGATCTTTGCCGTGCCCGTGTTCGCAGTCATTCTATGGCTCATTTGTTACCTCATATGGCGAACGAAAGATCGCCGCATCTTCGCCGTCGGATTGCTTGCGGTGTTCATTCACAGTACGAGTGATTTGTTCAATGCTTGGGGCACAGGTTATTTGGAACCTTTCTCTGCTGTCCGGGTCACATTCGGGGTCATTCCCATTGTTGACTTTGTGGTGTGGGTGTTCATCCTTGGCGGATTCCTCATTGCCAAAATCAAAAAAATAAAATCGCCCTTCCTCTTTAGAATGGTAGGCCTGCTGATCGTGTGCCATGTGGCGTTGCAATCGGTTCAGGGGTGGCTCATCTATCGTGATGCCATCCATCAATACGAACGCGTGACCTTATCGGCCAGTTTCGTGCCGGGTCAATACGCTGTCATCGGACAGAACGGAGCGATTGTGGATATGTACACCGCGAATGTGTGGAGCCGCTCCGACGTGCAGATGCGATTCGAGTCCAATCTGAATGCAGACCTCGATTATTTGTTCCGCAACAATCCAGAGGCACGCACACTCTACCAATGGTCGCCGATCGTGGTCATTGAAGAGACGCCGGAAGAAATCCGATTATTTGATCCGCGCTTCTACCGCAACGGCGAATCGTTCTTAATGGAATCCGCTAGTAAATGAAGTATGGGAAGAAAACTTCTATAAATTTGATCATGTTATTGGCGTTTATTTTTAAAATGATGCAGAAGTAAATAAGCAATTCCAGAAAAAAACAACAAAAAGGTAAAGAATATAGCTATGATAAATCCCCCAATTAACTGACTAAATCCATCCGTTTCATTGACTACCCACAAAAATACAAACAGTAAACCAATAATCATACTTACTCCATTGGTATAGAAAAATGCTTTTAACGGAAGAAATCTTTTTATGAATTCAAGAAATAAAAATATAAATATCCCTGCCCACAATACATGAATCATAATGAATGTTAACATTGTAGCCTCCACGACAATGTGAGTATAGTTTACAGAACACCCCAAGAAACGGACACCGTCAGCGTAAATTGGGCACTCGGTTTGGTCGGATTAACGATTATACGTTCCTTTTTAGGGTTTGCTAAAATGGGTGGCTGAAGCAAGCGATTATCACCATGTGCAAGACAGGCATGAGTACTCGGGAAATTTATACTAATGAAGGACTTGTTAAAAGACAGACTTTTTTCCCGTTTACAGTTGCAATCTTTTTTCCAGCGGTTAAAGTAATGGTGGTTTCACCACTTGTGGCCGTGAGTGTTTTTGTTTTATTGTCAAACTCAGGTTCTATATTTAAAATAGCAAAAAATTCTTTAAACGGAACCACCGTCGAACCACTTGGAGGAATAGCTGCTACTAAAGCAAGTAAATTTTGTTGTTCTCCATTAATATAAATTGTCGGACGATAAGCCCCTCTCTCGTCCGGTCCAACCTTTGCAAATGCCATATGTCCACTTCCTATCATGACGAAAACAAACATTAAAGCACTTACTAACATATAACGGCGTCTCATATCGAATCTCCCTTAAAGTTTAATTTTGGGTCACTGCAGCGACAAATATGATTATATCCCCTTTTTATCACAATGTAAATTAAACCATTATTGGTTTAAGATTCCATTAGTGACAGCGTTGTGCTACTAACGCAGGTATTTTTTACACTCGAACGTTATTTGACGAAATTACATAAGCTTATGCTTCATCCGGCAGCTCTCATCTTCGAAGATGAGCAGACCAAAAATTTATGTTTATTGAACCATGATAAGTAAAAAATAAGTAAAGTTTAAGGCAAAATCAAAAAAAAAAAAAAGAAGCTCTCCAATGAGAGCTTCTTCTTCGTTATGCGGTCGGAGGGATTTGAACCCTCACACCCGATGGGCACTACCCCCTCAAGATAGCGTGTCTGCCGTTCCACCACGACCGCGAAGAAAAAAATGGTGAGCCATGAAGGACTCGAACCTTCGACACCCTGATTAAAAGTCAGGTGCTCTGCCAACTGAGCTAATGGCTCGCAATAAAAATACTATAAGGAAATGACCCGTAGGGGATTCGAACCCCTGTTACCTCCGTGAAAGGGAGGTGTCTTAACCCCTTGACCAACGGGCCATGCGATAAACAGTTTCTACCGTCAGATTTAGGCGACATTGCACATTATAACAGCTTCATCCTGGCTGTGCAACAGAAAATCTCGGCAAAAATATAAAAAGCGCCACACATCGGCGCGTTTTGCAAACGCTGGCGGAGAGAGAGGGATTCGAACCCTCGCACCACTTACGCAGTCTAACCCCTTAGCAGAGGGTCCCCTTGAGCCACTTGGGTATCTCTCCAAGCTCCAATAAAAAAAATGGCTCCCCGAACAGGACTCGAACCTGTGACAACTCGGTTAACAGCCGAGTGCTCTACCAACTGAGCTATCAGGGAATACTTTTTATAATTTATCACGGACCGATATGTGAGTCAAGTGAACGTTGCTCTTTCTTTGTTTTAACATCCATTCAATGACGTCCGGAATTCCATCTCCATTCGTATCAACTTTATAAACAAAACGATGAACATCATGTTTTACATTCGGATATTCCGTATATTTGTGTTCTGCACCGCCAACTTTCGCTAATGCTTCATTCATTATGCGTGAACCATCCGCTGGAACAATACTGTCTACTTCACCATGATGTGCCCATACCGCAACATCAGATAAAAGATGTGCCTTGGACGGATCGCCTGCTCCAGCGAGAGGCATAGCCGCTGCGAACAAATCATGATGTCTGGTTGCAAAATAAAATGTGCTAAATCCTCCCATAGAATGCCCCGTAACATATAATCTATTGCTATCGATGCTATATTTTTCTAATGTATTATAAAATAATTGCATTGCCATCCTATAACTCTCAGTTTCAACAATTTTATCGTAATCAACTGTTTTTACTGTATAAGATAATGGTTTCCCTTCCCCGCCCGGTAAAGTAGGATCAAAAAATACAGTGCGACCTACATTGATCGCTTGAGGAGCTAATATAATACAAGGATCTTTTTGTTGAACAGCAGCCGTCGCATACATATTACTATGGGGTGCATTCTCCGTTATTTGTTTTAAATTGTCATCCCCTCTATTGCCAAAACCATGTAACGATAGAACGAATGGGTATTTTTTATTAGGATCATAGTGCTCTGGCACAAATATCCTATATGGCATTGTATAAGAGAACCGTGGATCTTCAAATAATCTACCTTCAAATCCATTCACTTCTTCAAACTTCACTGCATCTTCTATAGAGTCAACCTCACCTAACTTCTTCAAATCATGAATCAATAGTTTTACGACTGGAACATCTTTAGTCACATCAATCAGTTGTTCATCATCAGAAATAATAATCAAACCATCATGATATATAAATTTTTTACCAAGAGCTTCTCCTATGGCTCGTATTGGAACGAATACCCTTCCATTCATTATCATTGGCGATACATCTAATTGTTTTATTTCTTGATCAACCCGAATTTCATTACTTCCAATAACAAGCTTAATTGTATGCCCATCCTTTGATATTTGAACCTCATTCTTAGCTCCATCCCAATCTACAGTAGCCCCCATATTCTCTGATAAAAAACGAAATGGAACGAGGGTTCTTCCATTTTTTGTGAAAGGCTTCACTGTTTTATTTTCACTGTCTATTCTTTTAACAGCATTGTTCACAAAAGCTGTATTACAATCAACTAACAGAACAATAGCTTGTTGAAGTCTTGTGTACATAGAAGAAATTTTGACCTTACCATCTTTAGATGTTAATTCATCACGCAAACCACCTCCATGCAATTGTGCAGCAGTCGCGTCAATAGAGAAAGTATTCATTAACAAAGTAGATGCAAATAACAGTTTTGAAGTTTTCATGATTCTAGTTAAATATTTTTTCATACAACTACACCTCTTAATAATAAACATATTGAGCACTATATCATAGAATAACGGACAACAAAACAAGTAAGGCGATTGATGCGTCATCGCGTATTCACAACGGAATCCACATATGGAAGATAGACAAATC
>JBILCM010000039.1:0-19953 GCA_044353165.1 Paenibacillus sp. | reverse complement strand
GAGCGCGTCGTCGGTCCCGGGCTAGCACAAGAGATTGTAGCTGCATGGCTATCGACCGATTTCTCCGCAGGGGAAAGACACCGTAATCGCATTGCTAAGACGCATGCACTGGAGAGTCGCTAACGTTCCTTCCTGAAGGAGTGATGTTGCTATGGAGTCACATGAGGTGTACACGATTGCCGCAGAAGTCGCAGAAGCGGGGAAACTCCAGCCGGGGCAACTGCTTGTTGTCGGCGTCAGCACGAGCGAAGTGATCGGTCAGCGCATCGGCACATCGGGGACTGCAGAGGTCGCTGCCGCGATCTATGCGGGGCTTCACCGGTGGCATGAGGCATCAGGATGCGACCTCGTGTTTCAATGCTGCGAACATCTGAATCGGGCATTGGTTATGGAACGCACTGCGGCGGATCGGTATCGGCTAGAACCGGTCGCGGTCGTACCTGTGCCTCAAGCGGGCGGTGCTATGGCCGCTTACGCTTACCAGCAAATGAAGGACCCCGTCATCGTCGAGCAAATAGCGGCTCACGCGGGTATCGATATCGGCGAAACGTTGATCGGCATGCATCTGAGAAGCGTCGCAGTCCCATTCCGTCCGACCCTCCGCCATCTCGGGAATGCCCGAGTGAACGCGGCTTACACACGGCCGAAGCTGATCGGCGGGGCGCGCGCAGTCTATATACTATAATTTAAGGGAGCAGGATACAGATGGAACATGTAAGAAACCAAGATCCAGAGATGTTAAAGGCGATGCAAGAAGAACTCGTCCGTCAGCGCAACAATATCGAATTGATTGCATCTGAGAATATTGTCAGTGAAGCGGTATTGGAAGCGATGGGTTCGGTATTGACGAATAAGTATGCTGAAGGTTACCCGGGACGCCGGTACTACGGAGGCTGTGAACACGTGGATATCGCGGAAGATTTGGCCCGTAACCGTGTGAAGCAGCTGTTCGGCGCAGAACACGCGAATGTGCAGCCGCACTCCGGCGCGCAGGCCAACATGGCCGTCTACTTGGCGGCGCTCAACCCAGGCGACACCGTGTTAGGTATGAATCTTGCGCACGGGGGTCATCTGACACATGGCAGCCCGGTTAATGCCTCGGGCATTCTGTATAACTTTGTTCCTTATGGTGTAGATGAAACGACCCATCGCATCGATTACGAGCAAGTTCGCAAGTTGGCTTTCAAACACCGTCCACGGATGATCGTGGCAGGTGCGAGCGCGTATCCGCGCATCATCGACTTTGCTGCGCTCGGTTCCATTGCGTCCGATGTCGGTGCATTGTTCATGGTCGATATGGCTCATATTGCAGGTCTTGTTGCGGGCGGCGTTCACCCAAGCCCGGTGCCGCATGCCCATTTTGTCACCACAACGACCCATAAGACGCTTCGCGGTCCGCGCGGCGGACTCATTCTCTGCCGCAAACCGTGGGCAGCTGCCATCGACAAAGCGGTATTCCCCGGCACGCAAGGCGGTCCATTGATGCATATTGTCGCCGCTAAGGGGATTGCCTTCGGTGAAGCTTTGCGTCCGGAATTTAAGACGTATGCAGCCAACATCGTAAACAATGCGAAAGCGATGGCGGATCAATTCCTTGCCGAGGGCATGACACTGGTCTCGGGCGGCACAGACAATCACTTGATGTTGCTCGATCTGCAAAGCATGAACATTACGGGCAAAGTGGCCGAGAAACTGCTTGATAAGGTGGGCATTACCGTCAACAAGAACGCGATTCCCAACGATCCTGCAGGCCCGATGATCACATCCGGCATTCGGATCGGCACACCTGCGGTCACGACACGAGGCATGGACGAGAACGCGATGCGCACCATTGCGCAAATTATCGCCATGACGCTCCGTGCGCCAGAGGACGTTGCCGTGCATGAACAAGCGAGCCGCAAGGTGCGCGAACTCACGGCGCAGTATCCGCTGTACAACGGATTTCAATATTAAGCCAACGCATGACAATGGGCGCCGCGTGAAGAGGACTTCGTTCCTTGAAGCGCGGCGTTCGTGTTTCGCAAGACGTTTAATCCGCATTCGACTGCGCACTCGCTTCCACTGCATCAGTCTCTTCCCAGTACATTTCGGCTAACACCTCCGCCAAAATTCCAGCAGAACGATATCCTTCCGCTAGCGTATTATCAACGCCCCCGACTTCAACGAGCACGCTGCGGGGGGACAACGACTGATTAAATTCGCCGTTGGAGCCTTCCTTCTTCAAGACGACACCTCTGGATAAGCCTTGCAGCTTATTTTCTACCCGACGATGCAGCTCTTGCGCTAACGCTAGATTTTGTTCATATTTCGGATTTTTCTGACCGATGACAAAAAACAGCTTGGCATAAGTGATCCCCTTGTGCTTGAGGACGGTTTTCTCCTTGCGGGCAGCGTCGCGATGAATATCGATAAAATATTGCAACTGTTTATGCTCCGTCATGGCCGATTTCACGGTTTGTCGGGATTTATTGTATGCCCCAAACCAAGGGTAATATTGATCGGAGTGTATTGCTCCCACCCCAAGCTTGTTTAATTTTGCGGTCACCCGGCTGCCGATGGCTGTAACGGTGTTCCCGCTTTTGCGATCGTCGAATGCCCGGTCCACCTTGGTGATGCCTTCAAGCTCTGGCAAGAACGCTTCTTCGGGGTGTGTATGATACACAAAGAATACAGGCAAAGGTTCGGGTGCCGGTGCTGGGGTTGGTGCTGGTTTGGGCATTGGACTCGTAACTTCCGGTTTTTCCGCTGGCGGCGTCTCTGCTGGCGGCGTTTCCTGACTTGTATCAGGTGTCTCAACCTCTGTTGTCTCCATTTGTTCCATCTGCGTCGGCTCTTCCGAAGGTTCATTTTGCAAATCAACGGCTGGCGGCACTTCCACGGGATAATCTAGGGGCTCTGTTCCGATCCCGCGAATCACAACGATGCTCTTGTCCCCCCGCATACCAGGTAAAACTTGCGCTACGAATGTACGCGGATCAGTAAGATCGATGCCTATCGTCAGTCGGGTTAGGAAGGATGAGAGTTGTGTCGCAGAGAAAGCCGATTCCGGTTGAGGTTTGGGTAGAGATGCGAATTCCATCGCTAACATTTCCTTGTAGATCAAGCTCGGCAAAACCGTGACGGCGCCATCCAACCCTTGTACAGGACCGGGATGGAATTTCCATAAGAGGGACAACATCAGAACTACGGCTAACGCACCTATGCCGCACATCGCGAGGACTGTGGTGAAAACCCGCATCCATTGACGGATGACCCAGGATGAACTTCTGAGCATTTTTTTGATTCCCATGCACAATCTACTCCTTTATATCAATCTATGAGTCTCTGTGAAAAAATAGAAGCTGTCCACGTCCCGCAAATCAATGATATAATGGGACAAGTTTTGTTACGAGGGAGGTTCTGCGATGGGCAAAGTGGTGGTTTGTGATCATCCGCTCATTCAACACAAGCTCACCTTGATTCGAGACGAGCGAACAATGACCAAAGATTTTCGGCAGCTTGTGGATGAAACGGCAACTTTGATGGCTTACGAAATGACGCGAGATTTGCCATTGCGGAGCACGACCGTACAGACGCCCGTGGCGTCGGCTGAGGCGAAGACACTTTCGCGGGGTGTAGTCTTGCTTCCCGTCCTGCGCGCTGGCTTGGGCATGCTCGATGGCATTCTCAAACTACTGCCCGCCGCAAGAATCGGTCATATCGGTTTAACCCGTGATGAGACGACACTACAACCTGTCGAGTACTATGTGAAATTACCAGAAGATGCGGCAGGGAGCGAATGGATTGTGATTGATCCCATGCTGGCCACGGGCGGTTCAGCGATTGCGGCTGTTCATTTATTGAAAGATCGCGGCTGCGCAGCCGTCAAACTCTTATGTTTGATCGCCGCTCCTGAAGGCATCCGCGCCTTGCAAGAGGCCCACCCTTATGTGGACATCTACACGGCCGCCATCGATCATCATCTCAATGATCAAGGTTATATCGTTCCAGGCTTAGGAGATGCGGGCGATCGTTTGTTTGGTACGAAGTAAATAGACCGCGGTGGAAGCGGCATTCAATTGGGGGTCAAGTTACAAAATATGCTAAAAGTAATGACTGTATTCGGCGTCCGTCCGGAAGCCGTCAAGATGGCACCGCTCATTCTAGAACTTCAGAAACATGCTGACATCGAATCGATCGTGTGCGTCACGGCGCAACATCGGGAGATGTTGGACGGTGTATTGGACGTATTCGGGATTAAGCCGAATTACGATTTGAATGTCATGAAGCCAAACCAGACGCTTAACGAAATTACAATTCGCGTCTTGCAAGGACTTGAGCCTGTGTTTCAAGAGGCCAAGCCGGACATTGTGCTTGTGCATGGCGATACGCTAACGACATTCCTTGCCAGTTATGCGGCATTCTTGCAACAGATTAAAGTAGGACACGTGGAAGCGGGCTTGCGCACATGGAATAAGCTGTCGCCGTATCCAGAAGAGATGAACCGCCAATTGACGGGGGTGTTGGCAGATTTGCATTTTGCCCCAACCGATTGGTCGGCCGGTAACTTGCGTAAGGAAAACAAGTCCGAGGCATCCATTTATATTACGGGAAACACGGTTACGGATGTCGGCCCATTTATTGTGCGTGAACACTATTCCCATCCATTATTGGCGTGGGCCCAAGGCAAGCGATTGATTCTGATGACGGCCCATCGTAGGGAATCGCAAGGTGAGCCGCATCGCAACATCTTTCGCGCGGTGCGACGCATTGCCGATGAATTCAGCGATGTAGCCATTGTATATCCGGTACATCCGAGCCCTGCGGTCAAACAGCCTGCCCACGAGATGCTAGGGGACCATCCGCGTATTCGACTCGTTGAACCGCTCGATCTGGTAGATATGTATAATTTTTATCCGCATGCGCATCTTATTCTGACGGACTCCGGGGGATTGCAGGAAGAAGCGCCTTCGTTTGGCGTTCCCGTGCTTGTGCTGCGGGATACAACGGAGCGTCCTGAGGGCATTGATGCGGGAACGCTTGAATTGGTAGGCACCGATGAAGAGCGAGTTTATGCTCGTGCACGCGCATTGCTGACGGACACAGCCCTCTATGGTCGCATGAGCCGCGCGGCGAATCCTTATGGCGACGGGAAAGCATCTGAACGCATTGTGCAAGCAATTAAACATGCATTCGGACGCGCCGAAGTGCGCCCATCGGATTTCACGCCGTCCTGTTCACGGAATGTTTGAATTTCGCTGAATTGACAAAGCTTCTTTACCTTCGATACAATAAATGAGGATATTTGAATGAAAATGCGCAAGAACGGTCACAAACCTCCCAAAAAGGCGATTCGAGCCTTCCTTCTGGTCAATTTGCTCGGAGTTGATCTCGTTGTATGTATTTTGGCGGGATACTATTTGGGCTCATGGTTGGAGAAGCTTACCGGCCAAGTCGCTTGGTTGATTGTCAGTGTGCTCGCGGGCGTCGGCATTGGGGTTTGGACTGTGACTGTTCTGCTACTACGAATGATGGAGGACAAAGATGGATGAATTGAATGTTCATCTACGGTCCATCTCGAGGCTAATGATATTTTTTTTGTCCATATGCCTCATAGCATGGGTATTACTTCCAATGGCTCGTGCCCTCATTGCAGGATTTGCACTTGGGGCGTTGTCAGGTTGGATTAATGCATATTACTTGTCCCGTAAGGTGAAGGACATCGCGGATCTTGCAGCATCTGGGGTTACAAGGCGAATCCATTATGGATTCATGACCAGAGCAGCCGTGTTGCTCCTTGCAGCATTCGTTGCCGTAAGGGTTCCGGGAATCAATGTTTATGCTATGGTTGCCGGTTACTTGTTTGTGCAACTTGCAATGCTCCTGTTAGGGTATGTTCGTCATTCTAGAGGAAAGGGGTGATAACGAAACATGCATCCATCACCGGTGTTGGACGTCAATGGGTTCAATATTGATATCTCAACGTTCCTGATGATCACAGTAACCTGCATCATTGTATTTGTTCTTGCTCGTTTGTCTGTTCGCAATTTGTCAGTCACAAACCCAGGAAAATTACAGAACTTCATGGAGTGGGTCGTCGATTTCATACGGAATATCATCTCGAGCACGATGGATATGAAGATCGGCAAGAAGTTCGTCTCGCTTGGCATGACACTCATCATGTTCATCTTTATTGGGAATATGTTGGGACTTCCTTTTGCCATTGTAACGGAACACGACAAGCCGTTCAGTGTATTCGGGTATGAAGTGAAATCTGTGACCGAGTATTTGGAGAAGAAAGAGAAGGCCGGTCAAGACCATCCGCATGCTGAAGTGGTGTGGTGGAAATCACCGACTGCCGATGCGTCTGTAACGATGGGACTCGCTTTAATTACGATCTTTCTTGTGCACTTTCTGGGAGCGACCCGGAATACGAAGCATTATTTCAAGCATTATTTTGAACCGTACGTCTTTTTCTTTCCGCTGAATCTCTTGAAGCAAGTTGCGAAGCTACTAACGCTTGGACTGCGTTTGTTCGGGAACATTTTTGCTGGTGAAGTTTTGATTGCTGTATTGATTGGTGCGGGATTGTTCGGAATTCCAGGGCTTGTTGTATGGCAAGGATTCTCGATCTTTATCGGCGCGATTCAGGCATTCATTTTCGTAATGTTGACGATGGTTTACTTATCCCAAGAGATTGATACCCCGCACTAATGGAAAGAGCTCTAGCCGCAAGGCTTGGGATAAACATATACATTAATTTAACCTAACAAGGTCAAGGAGGATTTTATCATGGGTGTATGGGCATATTTGGCGGCAGCGATCGCAATCGGTTTGGGTGCGCTTGGCGCAGGTATTGGGAACGGGATGATCGTAAGTAAGACGGTTGAGGGCATCGCTCGTCAACCAGAGTTGAAAAGCACTCTTCAGACGACGATGTTTATTGGTGTGGCTCTTGTAGAAGCCCTTCCAATCATCGCAGTTGTATTGGCGTTCTTGTTCTACGGTGGAGCTTAATAAGAAGTATGCGAGGTGAGGTGGGGAAGGGCTAGTTCGCTTCCGTGCCTTCGTTACGTTCGTCATCTAGGACTCGTAACCGTGTAAGAAGCCTCAATGAAGGGAGTGACCAATCTTGACGATCCACTGGGAATCAACCGTATATGCCATCATCGCGTTTGTTATTCTTTATTGGCTTTTGAATCGCTATGCGTTCGGGCCATTGTTCAATGTGATGGAACAGAGAAAGAAGCTAGTGTTTGGCGAGTTGGAACAAGCGGAGAGCAATCGGAAAGAAGCTGCTGCGTTACTTGAAGAGCAACGCAAAGCGATTGAACAAGTCCGCCAAGAAGCACAAGATATATTAGAGCAAAGCCGCAAAATTAGCACAAAATCTGCAGATGATATCATCGCGACAGCGAAGAATGAAGCACAGCGTCTGAAAGATAGTGCAATGCAAGAAATTACGAACGAGAAAAATTTGGCGATTGCGGAGCTTCGTCATCAAGTAGGCGAGATGTCCGTTCGCATCGCTTCCAAGATCATCGAGAAAGAAGTTGACTCGAAATCGCAAGCTGAACTGATCGATAACTACCTGAAAGAGGTTGGAAATCGATGAGCGTCATGACGGTTGCGGCGAAGCGGTATGCGAAAGCTCTATTCCAGGTTGTACACGAGCAAGGCACTGTGGAGGAAACTCGCGCTCAACTTGAAGCGGTGTCGGATGCGTTCACGAGAGATCCTCAAATACGCGCATTCTTTGAACATCCGAACATTGAAACAGACACGAAGATCGGTCTTTTAAAGCAGGCTGTAGATAATAAGTTGTCAAACTATGTGCTAAGAACCTTGCAATTGTTGTTGGAGCGCGGACGCGTATCGGCAATTGTTGCTGTGCACGCTGCATTCGTACAAATCTCCGATGAGGTATTGGGACGAGCGCATGCGCTCGTCACTTCCGCTTTCGTATTGACTGATGCACAACAACAAGAAATCGCTAAGAGATTCGGTGATTTGACAGGAAAACAAATGACTGTGGATACAATGGTAGATCCTTCTTTGCTTGGAGGCATCCGTATTCGCATCGGTGATACGTTGTATGATGGCAGCTTAGCTACGAAACTTGCTGAGCTTGAGAGTACGTTAAATAAAGCACGATAGGGGTGAGGTTCATTGAGTATCAGACCCGAAGAAATCAGCACACTTATAAAGCAACAAATCGAGCAATATCAATCGGCGTCAGCGGTTGTCGAGGTGGGTACAGTCATTCAAGTCGGTGACGGGATCGCTCGCGCCCACGGTCTTTCGAACGTTATGGCAGGAGAATTGCTGGAGTTTGAGAATGGTTCGGTTGGTTACGCTTTTAACCTTGAAGAAGACAACGTAGGTATCGTTATCTTAGGTCAGTACCAAGACATCAAAGAAGGTCAGCAAGTGAAGCGCACAGGGCGCATCATGGAAGTGCCTGTAGGGGAAGCCATGCTCGGGCGTGTCGTCAACCCATTGGGACAACCATTGGACGGCAAGGGGCCAATTGCCACAACCGAAACACGCGCTGTTGAATCTGCTGCTCCCGGTGTTATCGATCGTAAATCGGTGCATGAGCCGATGCAGACCGGTATCAAAGCGATTGACTCAATGATACCGATCGGACGCGGTCAGCGGGAATTGATTATTGGAGACCGCCAAACCGGCAAAACATCGATTGCCATTGACACAATTCTGAACCAGAAGGGCAATGGTGTGATTTGTATCTACGTTGCCATCGGACAGAAGCAATCGACCGTAGCGCAAGTGGTTGAAACTCTTCGTCGTAACGGCGCCATGGATTACACGATCGTCGTCAATGCAGGGGCTTCTGAGCCTGCACCATTGCTTTGGTTAGCCCCATATGCAGGCTGTGCGATGGGTGAGTACTTCATGTACAATGGCAAGCATGTACTCATTATCTATGATGATTTGACAAAACAAGCTGCTGCTTACCGTGAATTATCATTGCTCTTACGCCGTCCTCCAGGGCGCGAAGCTTATCCAGGGGACGTATTCTACTTGCATTCCCGCTTACTTGAGCGCGCTGCAAAATTGAATGATTCGTTGGGTGCAGGTTCTTTAACTGCATTGCCTTTCATTGAAACACAAGCATCTGACGTCTCCGCATATATTCCGACGAATGTCATCTCAATCACAGATGGACAAATCTTCTTGGAGGCAGATTTATTCTACTCCGGACAACGCCCAGCCGTGAACACCGGGATTTCAGTCTCACGTGTCGGTGGTTCTGCACAAATTAAAGCGATGAAGAAAGTAGCAGGTACGCTGCGTCTTGATCTTGCGCAGTATCGCGAGTTGGCAGCATTCTCCCAATTCGGATCTGACCTTGATAAGTCGACACAAGCTCGTCTGACGCGTGGTGCACGCACGATGGAAATTCTGAAGCAAGGTGTTAACGAGCCGATGCCTGTTGAGAAACAAGTGGTCAGTATTTACTTGGCAACCAAAGGCATTCTTGATGATATACCTTTGAAAGATGTGCTCCGTTTTGAGCGTGATTTCCATACTTATATCGATGCGAATGTACCGCAAATCTTCGATGCTATTCGCGATACGAAAGATTTAAGCAAAGACACGGAAGCTGCCATTGTAGATGCTGCCGCTAAGTTCAAGAAAGGTTTCTCCATTTCGGCGTGAGCACGGAAGGAGCGTGACTGATCATGGCCAAAGGGATACGCGAGATCAAGCGCCAAATTAAAAGCATACAAAATACGAAGCAAATCACGAAAGCAATGGAAATGATTGCAGCCGCACGTTTGCGTCGGGCACAACAAGCGGCACAATCTGCACGACCTTATGCAGAAAAGTTGCGTGAAGTGATCGCATCGATCGCATCTTCTTCCGGGAGCGCAACGCACCCTATGTTGCAGAAACGGCCCATTCAGCGCACAGGTTATGTAGTGATTACATCTGACCGTGGTTTGGCAGGTGGCTACAATGCGAACTTGTTGCGCAAAGTCATGATGACGCTTCGTGAAAAGCACAAATCAAGCGACGAATACATGATCTTTGTGATTGGACGCAAGGGACGTGATTTCTTGCGTCGCCGCAACATTGTGCTATCGACAGAAACAACAGCACTGCCAGATTTCCCTAAATTTTCGGACATTAAAGATGTAGCGATTTCAGCAGTCAAAGCTTATGAGGAAGGTGCAATCGATGAGTTAGTGCTCGTATATAACGAGTTTATCTCGGCAATTGCACAACGGCCAGTCGAGAAAGTGTTGTTGCCGCTTGGTGAGACAAAAACACAGAACACGACTTCAGCTAGTTATGAATTTGAGCCTTCCCCTGAAGTCGTCTTGGAACATATCCTTCCGCGTTATGCAGAAACATTGGTTTTCAGCGCTGTACTTGAAGGAAAAGCCAGTGAATTTGGTGCGCGTATGACCGCAATGAGCAACGCGACGAAGAATGCAACGAAATTAATCGCTGAACGAACGTTACAATACAACCGTGCGCGGCAAGCTTCAATCACTCAGGAAATTACTGAGATTGTTGCAGGCGCGAATGCACAAGGATAACAAAGGAGGGGATAGCATGAACAAAGGACGCATTCTACAAGTGCTCGGACCGGTCGTCGACGTTGAGTTCGATCGCGGCCAGTTGCCTGAGATCACCAATGCGATTAAATTGTACCGCGTAGGCGATACAACACCTGTCACTGCAGAAGTTGCCGTTCACTTGGGCGACAACGTTGCACGCACAATTGCTATGTCATCCACGGACGGACTCGTCCGCGGAGGAGAAGTCATTGATAGTGGCAAACCGATCTCCGTGCCTGTAGGAGCTGCGACGTTAGGTCGTGTGTTCAACGTGCTAGGCGAACCGATCGACAACGCTGGCGAGGTGTCACGCGAGAAGACACTGCCGATTCATCGTGAAGCACCAGCTTTTGCTGATTTGTCTACAGAAGCAGAAATTCTTGAGACCGGCATTAAAGTCATTGACTTGCTTGCGCCCTACGCTAAAGGCGGTAAAATTGGTCTCTTCGGCGGTGCAGGTGTAGGCAAGACGGTCTTGATTCAAGAATTAATTAACAATATCGCGCAAGAACACGGTGGAATTTCTGTATTTGCCGGTGTTGGTGAGCGTACTCGTGAAGGGAACGACCTCTATCACGAGATGAGCGAGTCCGGCGTTATCGGAAAAACTGCAATGGTTTTTGGTCAGATGAATGAACCGCCAGGCGCGCGTCTGCGCGTTGCTTTGTCTGGATTGACGATGGCTGAATATTTCCGCGATGAAGAAGGACGAGATGTGTTGTTGTTCGTCGATAACATTTTCCGTTTCACACAAGCGGGTTCTGAAGTTTCTGCGTTGCTCGGACGTATGCCATCTGCGGTAGGTTACCAGCCGACACTGGCTACAGAGATGGGTCAATTGCAAGAACGGATTACGTCGACAAATAAAGGGTCGGTAACATCGATTCAAGCGATCTATGTTCCAGCGGACGATTACACCGACCCTGCGCCTGCGACAACGTTCGCGCATTTGGATGCTACGACAAACTTGGAACGTAAAATTTCTGAGCTTGGTATTTATCCCGCGGTAGATCCGCTTGCATCCAGTTCAAGAATTCTTAACCCAGCTGTCGTAGGTCAAGAACATTACGATGTAGCTCAAGGGGTTAAGCGACTTTTGCAACGTTACAAGGAACTTCAAGATATTATCGCCATTCTAGGTATGGATGAATTATCAGATGAGGATAAAGTGACAGTTTTTCGCGCACGTCGCGTGCAGCGGTTCCTCTCACAAAACTTCCACGTTGCCGAGCAATTTACGGGTCAACCAGGTAAATACGTTCCCGTGAAGGAAACCGTTCGCAGCTTCAAAGCGATTCTTGAAGGACACTACGATGATCTTCCTGAAGCAGCTTTCCTCTATGTCGGCACAATTGAAGAAGCCGTAGAGAAAGCAAAGACGTTGTGAGAGAGGTTAAAAGACGATGAGCACAATGATGTTGGAAATCGTCACGCCGGAGCGTAAGATCTACGGGAAAGAAGTGAATATGGTCATCGCCAAAGGCATAGAAGGCGAACTGGGTATATTACCTAACCATATTCCGATGGTCACACCACTTCAGATCGCCGCCGTGAAAGCAAAGATTGATGGGCAAGAAGATCAAGTGATTGCTGTACATGGCGGATTTATGGAAATCCGTAAAGATAAAGTTGTGATCTTGGCTGAAAGTGCAGAACTCCCTAACGATATTGATACTCAGCGGGCATCACAATCTAAGGATCGGGCCGAAGCACGCATGCAGGAAACAAAGCAAGAGAAGGTTGATTTCGGAAGAGCACAACGATCTTTACAACGCGCAATGTTACGTATCAAAATAAAAAATGATGACTTATAAGTAACCTGGAATCGTCAAGCGCTCGTTATTCTGAGATGCTTGACGATTTTAGTGTGTCGTAATGCGGGTATTCTTTCATATACGAGAATGAAACTTTTTGATATAATGGATAAGATCTTTCGCCCTAGGAAATTATGCATAGAGGAGGTAGTACGCTTGTCATTCTACATGAATAATTATGTGTTGGTTGCGATCTTCGTAGCCTTAGGAATTTTTTTAGTTGTATCTGCTTTGACTGTCGGTAAGTTGTTACGTCCACATCAACCTACACTCGAGAAGCAGACAACATATGAAAGCGGGAATGTACCTGTCGGCAGTGGGCAGGTTCGTTTTAATGTAAGGTATTATTTGTTCGCACTGATGTTTGTTATCTTTGATGTTGAAGCGATCTTTCTTTATCCGTGGGCTGTAGCTTATGAAAAATTAGGTTTATTTGCCTTGGTCGAAATGTTGATCTTCGTGTTATTGTTGGTGATTGGATTAATTTATGCTTGGAAGAAGAAGGTGTTAAAATGGAACTCGATTTAAAAAATATAAAACCTGAAGAATATGAAGAAATACAACGCAACGTATTCATGACGACACTGGAGCAGTTAAAAGGTTGGGCGCGCAGCAATTCGATTTGGCCGCTCACATTCGGCCTTGCTTGTTGTGCGATCGAGATGATGGGAACAGGCGCTTCCCATTATGACTTGGACCGTTTTGGTGTATTTTTCCGCACATCCCCGCGACAGTCTGATTGTATGATTGTAGCCGGTACCGTAACCAAAAAGATGGGTCCGCTTTTGCGCAAGTTGTATGATCAGATGCCAGAACCCAAATGGGTGATCGCCATGGGTTCATGCGCAACGGCAGGCGGCCCCTACGTAAAATCGTATTCCGTTGTGAAAGGCGTCGACCAGATTGTTCCTGTTGACGTGTATATCCCTGGGTGTCCACCCAATCCGGCAGCTCTCATCTATGGGATCAATAAGCTACAAGAAAAGATCCGTTATGAAGCGAAGACCGGAAAGCGGGTGACGCAATAATGTCAGGAGAACAACAATTTTTGGATCGTGTTGCCTTGCTTCTGGGTGAAACTGTCGGGAACGATGCAGTGGAACTTGCACAGATCAATCAACTCGGTAGCGGGATACCGACGATCACGGTTCGCAGTGATCAATGGGCTAAAGCTGCAGAGACGTTAAAGCTTCATCCGGAAACAGCTTTCAATTACTTGCGCAATGTATCCGGTGTTGATCAAGAAACACATCTTGAAGTGGCCTATCACTTAATCAACCTAACATCGAAGCACGAATTGTGTGTCAAAGTGAAGACAAACCGAGAAGAGGCTTCGATTCCTTCGGTCACGTTGCTATGGTCGACAGCGAATTGGAATGAGCGAGAGATCTTCGATTTATTAGGTATTGATTTTCCGGGACATCCGGATTTGCGCCGCATAATGATGCCCGACGATTGGGTGGGTTATCCTTTGCGCAAAGATTACGTATCGATCGACCCGGAGGTGTAAGGAATCATGGCGTTAAGAACGGAAGAATTGTTATTGAACGTAGGGCCGCAACATCCGAGTACACATGGTGTTTTTCGGATTATTGTTAAACTTGACGGCGAAGTGATCAAAGAAGCGATTCCAGTGATGGGTTACTTGCATCGTGGCACAGAGAAACTGGCCGAAAACTTGACCTATACCCAGATCATTCCTTATACCGACCGTATGGATTATGTGTCAGCGATGACCAATAACTATGTGCTTTGTCATACGGTTGAGAAATTAATGAGTCTTGAAATACCCGAACGAGCTGAATACCTCAGACTGATTGTGATGGAATTGCAGCGTGTCGCGTCGCACCTCGTATGGTGGGGCACATATCTTCTTGATATAGGGGCCATGAGCCCGTTTCTTTATGCGTTCCGTGATCGTGAAATCATCATTAACTTGTTCAATGAGTTGTGCGGGGCGCGGTTAACCTATTTCTATATGCGTGTTGGCGGAGTGAAATGGGATGCGCCAGAAGGTTGGATTGAGAAAGTTCGTGAGTTTATTCCTTACATGCGATTAAAATTAAAAGAGTATGATGAATTGGTGAGCGGGAATGAGATTTTCCTTGCTCGGATTCGCGGCATTGGCCAATATGATGCGCAAACCGCGATCGATTATGGATTAAGCGGCGCGAATCTTCGTTGCACAGGCGTGAAGTGGGATTTACGCAAAGACCAGCCCTATAGTTTATATGATCGATTCGATTTCGATGTGCCTGTTGGCGTCAACGGAGATTGCTATGACCGTTACAATGTCCGTCTGGCTGAGATCCACCAGAGCTTGCGCATCCTAGAACAAGCGATTGAATCGATCCCGAGCGAAGGCCCAATTATGGGGAAAGTACCGCGGATCGTTCGTCCGCCTGAAGGTGAAATTTATACGGCAATCGAGTCACCGCGTGGGGAAATTGGTTGTTATCTCGTCTCGCGCGGCAAAGATAAGCCGTTCCGTCTCAAATTTAGAAGACCTTCATTCGTCAACTTGCAAATTTTACCGAAATTGCTCGTTGGCGAGACGATGACGAATATGATCACGATCTTAGGTGCAATCGACATCGTTGTAGGGGAGGTCGATTGCTGATGCAAACGTACTTTGAAAATCCAATGACGTGGAATAGCTTTTTTGTCATGTTGCTTGTCGGCGTGATTGTGCTTATGATCGTTCTTGGTTTTGTGACGTATGCGATTTATTTTGAACGAAAAATACTCGGCTGGATGCAGCTGCGGATTGGGCCCAACCGCGTCGGACCGTTCGGGTTGCTCCAGACGGTGGCCGATGTCCTGAAACTTCTGCTCAAGGAAGACACGATTCCTTCACGTGCGGATCGCGCCTTGTTCGTTCTCGCACCAGCGATTGCTTTCGTACCCTCTTTCGCGGTCATCGCTACGTTGCCTTACACAAGCAATCTGTATGCTGCGAATTTAAACGTGGGTGTGCTCTATTTTGGAGCACTCTCGAGTATTACGACACTCGGCATCGTTCTAGGCGGCTGGGCATCGAACAACAAATACTCCCTTTTGGGTGGTATGCGATCCGCTGCACAGATGATTTCTTATGAAGTTCCGCTTATTTTATCTATGGTTGGGGTTATTCTGCTTTCTGGCAGTTTGAATTTTAAAGAAATTGTCGAAGGTCAATCCGGGTGGTTCTGGAATTGGAATATATTCCCTCAAATTGTTGCTTTCGGGATTTTCTTGATTGCATCGGTATCGGAGTTGAATCGAACACCATTCGATTTACCGGAAGCCGAGTCCGAACTCGTTGCCGGCTACCATGTGGAATACAGCGGATTTCGCTTCGCATTCTTCATGCTTGCCGAATACGTGTATGTCTTCGCTATGGCAGCCATTACAACCACATTATTTTTAGGCGGCTGGCATGCGCCATTCCCGTTCCTTGACTTTGTGCCTGAAATCATCTGGTTTGTATTGAAGTTCTCATTCGTCGTATTTTTCTTGATCTGGCTCCGCGGTACAATGCCGCGTATTCGCGTCGATCAACTGATGGGACTTGCGTGGAAATATTTATTGCCGATCGCCTTGATCAATATTTTCGTCACAGCACTCGTGAAACAATTTCTCTAAATTAATTGGAATGGAGGGTATTGAAGATGAAAGGATTGGCAAAAGGATTAGGCGTTACGCTTAAGAATTTGACCGAGAAGAAAGTCACATACGCGTATCCGGATGTACCCATCGATATGCCAGACCGATTCCGTGGGGTGCAACATTTTGATCCGGACAAATGTATCGTCTGCAACCAATGCGTACGCATATGTCCGACCGAATGTATTACACTCACAGGCAAGCCCAATCCCGATCCCACAAAGAAAGGGAAGGTCATTGACACGTATGACATTAACTTTGAAATTTGCATTTTGTGCGACTTGTGCACGGAAGTTTGTCCCACCGAAGCGATTGTGATGACGAACAATTTTGAATTGGCTACGTACAGTCGAGATGATCTGTTTAAAAATATGGAATGGTTAAGTGATAACAATACGAACGTGCGCAGTGTTAACAGCACGAATCTGACGCCTGCCGCTAAAGGAGGAAACTCGTAAGATGCCGTCGTTTCTAACCGGTGAGTTGGCAGCCTTCTTCATTTTTGCCTTGCTCATCATTGGTGGTGCGATCTTCATGATTAGTTTCACGAAGGTTGTGCATATGGTCGTATCCTTAGCATTCACATTTTTGAGCTTGGGTGGCGTTTATGTCATTCTGGAAGCCGAATTCGTTGCCTTCGTGCAGATTTTGATTTATGCCGGGGCTGTATCGATCCTAATGATCTTTGGGATTATGCTGACGAAGCACGAAGAAGTGGAAACCGAACAACCTTGGACAAAACAAGAAACATTATCAGCCATCGGTTGTGCTGCGTTATTCGGCATTCTGTTCTTTGCGATCCAAGATACTACGTTGCCTGATGCTACGGACTTTGACCCTGGGCAGGACAACACATTGGCTATCGGTGAAAGATTGTTCACAGAATGGGTATTACCGTTCGAACTCGTGTCGCTGCTGCTCACGGTTGCGTTCATAGGCGCGATTGTGTTGGCAAGAAGGGAGGAAGGAAAATGACGATCAATCTGGCGACTTCCTATCTTACACTAGCAGCGATCTTGTTCTGTATTGGATTGTTCGGCGCCCTGACGAAGCGCAATGCGGTCATCGTGCTGTTGTCTATTGAATTGATGCTCAATGCTGTTGTTTTAAATTTAATTGCTTTCTCCAAGTACGGGATTGTTCCTTCGATTACAGGACAAATTTTCTCGTTGTTCACCATCGTCGTTGCTGCAGCAGGGGCGGCTGTGGGTGTAGCGATTCTCATCGCGTTGTTCCGCAACCGCGGCACAAGCGATATTACTGAAATGAACGAATTGAAGCATTAAGGGGAGGGAAATGAACGAATGGAACCTGTCTATGTGCAATATGCCTGGTTGATCCCAATCTTTCCGCTCCTTAGCTTCTTGCTTTTAACAGCGATGGGACGTTCCGCACAAAAACTAGGATCAATGATCAGTGTCGTTGCCGCATTCGCAGCGATGACTTTAGCCGTTCTTGTATTCGTAGAAAGACTAGGCGGCAATGCAACCGACTACACATGGAATGAATGGAACTGGTTAGAATTTGCCGGATACACATTACATATGGGTTTTGAAGTTAACAATTTGAATGCGCTCATGCTGGTGATTGTTACACTGGTTAGTGCATTGGTCAACCTATACTCGTTAGGTTATATGGCAGATGACGAGCGTAAAGCAACATTCTTCGCTTATGTGTCTTTATTTACATTCTCCATGTTAGGGCTTGTTATCTCTTCGAATTTACTCATGCTCTATATTTTCTGGGAATTGGTCGGGGTTTGCTCGTTCTTACTCGTAGGGTTCTGGTACTATAAACCGGAAGCGAAAGCGGCAGCCAAGAAAGCATTCATCGTCACGCGGATCGGCGACGTTGGTTTGTTCATCGCGATCTTGTTATTATTCTGGGCGATGCCAGGCAATTCCTTAGAATTTAGCGCAATCCATAATGCTTTCGTGGGCGGGGAAATTAATGAAGGTCTAGCCACATGGATCGCCATTCTGATCTTTATTGGAGCGATCGGAAAATCGGGTCAATTCCCATTACACACATGGTTGCCAGATGCGATGGAAGGTCCTACACCGATATCTGCACTCATCCATGCTGCAACGATGGTTGCTGCTGGCGTATACCTTGTGGCGCGTACATACGATATATTCCTAGCGTCAGAAGTTTCGCTTTCTGTCGTCGCGTATGTCGGTGCTTTCACAGCGATATTCGCAGCCACGATTGCTATCGCACAGAACGACATTAAACGGATATTGGCTTACTCCACGGTAAGTCAGCTGGGGTACATGATGATGGCGCTTGGACTTGGTTCGAAGCTGGCACTCGCTGCCGCTATGTTCCACTTGTTGACCCATGCGTTCTTCAAGGCACTCTTGTTCCTAGGCTCTGGCAGTGTCATCCATGCAGTGCACAAGCAGAACATCCACCAGATGGGCGGATTATTTGGTAAGATGCGTATTACGGCGATTACATTCGCCATCGGTTCATTAGCTCTGGCAGGGGTATTCCCATTGTCAGGCTTTTGGTCGAAAGACGCGATTCTAGCAGAGACATTACACGAGGGACAACCCATACTGTTCGTTGTAGGGATATTAGCAGCATTCTTCACGGCATTGTATATGACACGCCTGTATGTGTTAGTATTTCTCGGCAAACCACGCGAATCGCAAGATGCTCATGAATCACCTGCAGTCATGACGGTGCCATTGATCGTGCTCGCTGTTCTCGCTGTGATTGCCGGCGTCGTGAACTTGCCTGGGGAACCATGGTTGGCAGGTTGGCTCCACGGCGAAACCCTTGTAGAACATGCCAACTGGCTCGTTATTATTTTGTCCAATGGTGCTGCACTAGCAGGTATATTCATTGGATACGCGATGTATCGCAAGCCAGCGAACACGGCATTGGAAGCTTCACAGCCCGCTGCGGAAGATGTAAAGAATGGATTGTACCGTGTACTCCAGAACAAATACTATATCGATGAATTGTATCAGACGATCATTGTCGGACCGTATCGCTGGCTCGGTAATGTACTAGATACGTTCGATACGTATGTAGTGGACGGAGTCGTAAAACTGTTGTCCGTTGTGACGGTCGGCATCGGGCGCGTAGGTATTCGGTTACAGAATGGTCAGTTGCAAACTTATGGATTGCTCATGCTGTTTGGCTTCGTTCTGTTCGCTGTTTTCTTGGCCGGAAGGAGGTTTTTCTAGATGCTCGAGCAAATTCCGATATTGTCATTGATTTTATTTTCACCGTTACTTGGTGTCCTGATTCTGCTTTTTATCCCTAAACATAACGGTCAACTGATCAAGTGGATTGGGATCGGCACAACGTTCATCCCATTGATCTTGTGTGCATGGATTTACGCTGCCTTTGATTTAAGCACAGGGACCGCACAGTTCACAGAGACGGTGCGCTGGATTGACATTCCACTGAACTTGGAATTGTTGACCCAAGCTTCGCAAGGTGCTATCAACCAATACAATCTCCGGTTTGATTATGCATTAGCTGTCGATGGAATCGCATTGCCGCTCCTTTTTCTTACAGCTTTTATTGGAGCAATGGCAGCGCTGGCGTCTGTAAACATCAAGAAGCGGTGGAAAACGTACTTCATCCTTTTCTTGCTTCTCGAGATGGGGATCTTCGGTGTATTCCTTGCCCGTGATCTGTTCTTGTTCTTTATGTTTTTCGAAACGACGATCGTTCCGATGTTTTTCCTAATTGGTATCTACGGATTCTATGAGCGGGAGAAAGCGGCCAACAAGTTCTTGATTTACAACGGCATTGGATCAGCACTTATGCTGATCGCGTTCTTACTTCTCATTGCAACAGCAGGTTTGAATATGAATGAAGATGCGAATGGTATAGCATTCACTTATTCCGGCAGTTATGATGTGATCTATGACAACATCAATAAGGCCGAATCATATGCGAAT
>JBILCM010000108.1:0-6368 GCA_044353165.1 Paenibacillus sp. | reverse complement strand
GTCGAAAATTCCCCACCCGTAATTGGGAGGTTTACTTCATCTTTAAGTCGTCGATACGAAGCCAAATCTTCTCGGGCAAAAGGTTCTTCCAACCATGTTGCATCAATGGCCTCCAATCCGCGCGCTACAGCCAATGCTTGCTCATACGTCCAAATCCATCCTGGCAAGTGAGCCGTGCGGTCGATCATGAGTTCAATTTGATCTCTCCCACCACATTTTTTGCGAACCGCTTCGAGAACACGGACGTCATCCATAGGATTCGGTCGCCAACCACGTATTTTAAAACGCTTATGCCCCATGGCATGATATAGTGCGATTTGTTCGGCCTGCTCTTCGATACTCAAGTGCGATTGATCAGGATTTCCAGGCCATACACACGTGATGTAATATGGAATTGTTTCACTTGCGCTACCCAACAAATGCCGAACCGGAAGACCCGCAGCTTTACCAGCAATATCCCATAATGCATTCTCCACGGTCGCACAACCTCTAAGCGCGCCGCTGTCTAGATGATGCACAATATCCAGCGGGTTTCTTCCGATAAGTCGAGGACGCACCCTTTGATTCAACACATCTTCGCTCGTCGTTCGAAAACCGTAACCCGTAATTCCTTCATCTGTTCGGATGCGAGTCAACCCAAGCGAAGTATAACGATGATCCCCCGGCTTCGCTTCTTCTAACTTGAGTGTGAATGATTCAATAGCAGTGATTTTCATTTACTCTACTCCATTCTGTTATTAGATCACCTTGTTAAAAACCATGTCCGGTTGCCACAGTGCACACAAGACTCTAAGCCATAGTGTTTAGCTATGGCTTAGCAATTGCAACATTATGAAGATGCACCCGATTGGGGTTTATTGGGCCTGTGCTTCTTTAATTGCAGCATTCGTTTTGTCCACCACAGCAGGGAAATAATCATATGCCGTTTTCTCATTCTCGATCACTTCGCCATGGAAACCACCGTTGCCCTCATTGATCGCAGCGCCACCAGGTAAAAAGATCGTAGGATCGGTCTGACCGATTTGAGATGCATAAATCAAAGCATCCACATTCAAGCCTTCATACGTTTTTAATGCTTTGAAAGCATCTGTAATTTCAGCCGCTGATGAGTTTGGCAACGAACCGCCAATATCCATCAATATTTTCTGACCTTCGACAGAGGCTGCCCAGAATTTCATAAATTCAAAGGCTTGTTGTTTGTGTTTTGATGCTTTGGCCAAAAACATAGGGTTGTTGAACGAAACGCCGACTTGCTTCGCTTTTCCTTTTGGTGTTGGAGCGATATCCCAATTGAATTTCCACGCGTCTTTAAAACCAGGTATCGTAGGGGAAACGTGATAATAGAACGCTGCATTACCGTTCGCGAACATATCACCTTCTATACCGGCTTTCTCTTGACGTTTGCCGTTGAGCATGACGCCGTCTTTCACCATGAGATCGGCATACCATTGCAAGTCGTCCATCACTTTCGTGTCAGCAGCGTTATAAGTGAATGCACCGCTCAAATCGCCATTGAGGTTCATAATATGGTCGGTGCTGCCATTGGCTGCTGGAAGACCCATTGCTGCGAAGATGTGCATGATCGGATCGTTGCCTAAACCCCAAACTTTATCATCAGGCTTCGTCGTTTTTTTCGCCATCTCTTTCAAATCTTCCCACGACCAGTCATTCGTCGGATAAGGAACACCGTATTTGTCTAAGATGTCTTTGTTATAGAAGAAAACGAACGTGTCATTCCCGCGGGATAATCCATACTGAGAACCTTGATATTGGAACGGTTCAAGAATACCAGGGTTAAACGGATATGCTTGAAATTCTGAATCTGCCTGAATGAATGGATCCAAATTCTCAGCCAGTCCTTGTTTAACAACATCATAGAATGTATTATTCCAGAAAATATCAATTGGGGTTCCAGCTGCAATGCTCTCGGTGACAGCTTTCAACGTTTTTTCTCCTGGTTCGTTAAACAACCATTTCACCGTGATCCAAGGGTACTTCTCTGTGAATGCCTTAGAAATACGATTCCACTCCGGACTGTCCGCAGGCACCCAAGTCGTAATCGTAATTTCAACCGGTGTTTTGTCCACTTCAGGTTCAGTGGCTTGCGGCGCTTCCTCTGGCGCTTCTTCTGTAGCGTTGCTACATGCGACCATGCCAATAATGAGAGTAAACATCAAAAACAAAAGCAATCCCCTTTGTAAAGCTGCCTTCATTACCAATGCAATTCCCCCTAGAAATTTGTGTAAATCTCCCATGTCCGAAGAAAACGTTTACACAGTAGATTCGTCTAAATCTTACCACCAGGGGTGCCATTAGTCAATATAAAATATACATTATAAATAATTAATAAAAATAAGAATATTAAGTATACATTATTAATGAATTTTGTGTACATTGTCACTTGATCGGACCTGTACTCCCCCGTTTGATCAACTCTGGTACAATTTCATCACGCATATTCGCTCGCGAGTAATCAAAATGTAGCAACTCAAATGCTTTCTTGCCTAATAAATACGAATTTTGTTTTACCGTTGTGAGCGTAGGCGATGTGAATTGTCCTAACAACAAATCATCATAACCGACAATGCTCAAGTCGCCAGGCACACATAAGTTGCGTTCCGTCGCCGCTTTCAAGACACCCAACGCTTTATAATCGCTCGTCGCAAAAATCGCTGTAGGCGGGTCAGACAAATTCGCAAGTTGTTGGAACGCTTGATAACCCATGCTTTCGAGTTCACTGTGACCACTGACCACATTCACCAGTTCGACATCAAAATGAATCTTGTGTTGACTCAAAGCGAGTTTATACCCTTGCAGACGCAGTGAAAATTCTTGATTCATTTCGTAATATGAATTGCCAGTCAGAATTATACCAATCCGTGTATGACCTAAGCTTAACAAATGCTCTGTCGCTAAATACCCGCCCGTTAAATTGTCTACGATTACATAAGGGATTTGGAGATGAGGAAAACGATAATGAATTGTTACCAGATTTCGTTGCTCTTCTTGCCACTTTTTTAGAACATCAATAGAGAGATCATTCTGATCGAGCATGAACGTAGGCAATAGTACGAAGCCTGCATTCTCCTCGTCCGGTAGTTGCATCGCTTCCCCCATGTCCCACATGTGTAGCATGACCCCATGCTGATCGCAAGCATGTTGCAATCCTTCCAACAATTCCGAATAAAACCTTCCTTCTAACAATTGTAATGTTTCTAAATGGTATACAAAATAGATTTTTTCAATTGAACGTTTTGAGATATGCTGTGCTTCATCCCTTTTTTGATTCGGGACTAAGAACGAACCTTTCTTTTGAATACGTTTCAACAATCCTTCGTTCGCCAACTCCGATAATGCTCTTCTTGTCGTAATTGCGGAAGTTTTGTACCATTCGCTTAACTCTATATGTGAGGGGAACGGTTGGGAAGGATCAAACTCTTGCAAATTGATTTTTCGCTTCAAATCTTCAACGATGATTCGGTACATGGGTATTTTTTTCATTTGATTCATCATCAACGCTCCTTCCGACAAAAAGTATACATTATTTCGACAACAATCGCATCATTCCAAAGGCAAAGAATCGCATGCGATGCCATCGCCGTCGCCATCCAGGCGGTGCGGGTCTCGCTGCGGGCCACCTTCGGCTTCAAAGAAGACTTGCGCTTGTTTCCTATTTGAGAAGTCCGAACAATCCCGATCCGACTGTGATTGCCCCTGTGCCGATGGCATGGAGCCCGACCACAAACCTTTGCCAGCATCCCTCGCTATTCGTTGACTCTCCACAAATTGTTGGGCATATTTCACATTCGGAGGAATCGTCAAGACTTGCGCGTATCCTTCCAGGAGAAGCAGTTCGTTCACAAAAGTTCCATCCTCCAGATAAACGTAAGCTAGCAACCTATCATATTTGTCCCGCTGCTGCACATCAAACTCAAGACACATCGTTTCATTCAGCAATGTATCCTTTGCAAATTGACTTGCTTCTTTCCCATACGGTTCAACCGGTGAATTGGGTTTTACCGTTTCAGGAGTATCAATGCCTAACAGGCGAATCACTTCTTCTTGTCCGCCTTCCATGCGTATTCGCAACGTATCCCCGTCCACAACCCGCAATACAGGATAGCATAATCGTGACGGGTTGGTGTCGGCATCTTTTCCTTGCCCCATCCCACAAGCGCTAACTGCGAAGAAGGCAATCGCTACCATTGGAATCCATAAGAATGAACGCAACATAAGTTCCCCTCCGTATTTTGTTCATTGTATCACAGACGTTGTCGCTATATAATCATGTTGTATTCTATTAGAAAAAGGTGCACAAACATGAGCATTCTGACTGTATCGAATTTATCGCATGGCTTTGGAGACCGGGCTATTTTTAATGATGTTTCCTTTCGCTTGCTCAAAGGCGAGCATATCGGCTTTGTTGGCGCCAACGGCGAGGGCAAGTCAACATTCATGAACATCGTAACGGGTAAACTTGAACCCGACGCAGGTAAAGTGGAATGGTCGAAACATGTGCGTGTCGGTTATTTGGATCAACACGCCATCTTACAACGCGGGTTCACCATTCGTGATGTACTGAAGACCGCGTTTCAATATTTGTTTGACGCAGAACAGCGAATGAACGCATTGTATGAACACATGGGTGAAGCAACGCCTGAAGCGATGGAGAACATGCTAGAAGAAGTCGGCTACATTCAGGACATGCTTACAGCCAATGATTTTTATGTCATTGATGGCAAAGTAGAAGAAATTGCTAGAGGACTAGGGCTTGAAGATATTGGGTTAGAACGTGATGTGCAAGAGTTGAGCGGTGGCCAACGTACGAAAGTATTGCTCGCGAAATTATTGTTAGAGAAACCTGACATCTTGTTGCTTGATGAACCCACAAACTATTTGGATGAACAACATATTGAATGGCTCAAACGATATTTGCAAAACTATGATAATGCGTTTATTTTAATTTCCCACGATATCCCATTCCTCAATAGTGTCGTCAATCTCATTTACCATGTAGAAAACCAAGAACTCACACGGTATGTGGGCGATTATGAACATTTTCAGAACGTCTATGAAGCGAAAAAATCACAATTGGAATCCGCGTACAAGCGACAACAACAAGAAATTGCCGACCTGAAAGATTTTGTCGCGCGCAATAAAGCCAGGGTATCCACTCGGAATATGGCGATGTCTCGACAGAAGAAGTTGGATAAGATGGATGTCATTGAGCTCGCGAAAGAAAAACCGAAACCGCAATTTTCATTCAAAGAAGCGCGCGCTGCGGGTAAAGTCATATTTGAAACCAACGCACTCGTAATTGGATATGAGAGTCCGCTTTCTCAACCTCTTGACTTACGGATGGAGCGTGGACAGAAGGTCGCCCTTGTTGGTGCGAACGGGATTGGAAAAACAACATTGCTTCGAAGCATACTCGGTGAAATTCCCGCAATTAGCGGCGGGGTAACATTAGGTGATTATCTTCATGTGGGTTATTTTGAGCAAGAAATGAAGAACAGCAGCGGCAAAACGTGCATTGATGAAATATGGGCTGCGTTCCCTGCTTATTCACAGTTTGAAGTAAGGGCTGCTTTAGCTCGTTGCGGACTTACAACCAAACATATTGAAAGCAAAATTGATGTTTTAAGCGGCGGCGAGAAAGCGAAAGTACGACTTTGCAAATTGATCAATCGCGAGACGAATCTGCTTGTTTTGGATGAGCCTACCAATCATTTGGATGTCGATGCCAAGGCCGAATTGCAACGTGCGCTGCAAGCTTACCGGGGAAGTATCCTGCTCATCTCCCACGAACCTGAATTTTATCAAGAAATTGCGACTGACATTTGGAATTGTGAAGCTTGGACAACCAAAGTTTTTTGAGTGGTAGAATACTAGAGATTATGATAAAATTTCATTCATTGAGAGTAAACATCGGAGGAGTAATCGGAATATGGCAAATAAAAAAATGCGCTCTGATATGATCAAACGGGGTTTTGACCGTGCACCGCATCGGAGCTTGCTAAGAGCGGCAGGTGTGAAAGAAGAAGATTTCAATAAACCGTTTATCGCAGTATGTAATTCATATATTGATATTGTACCCGGGCACGTGCATCTGCAGGAGTTCGGTCAACTTGTGAAGGAAGCCATTCGTGAAGCTGGAGGCGTTCCTTTTGAGTTCAATACGATCGGCGTTGACGATGGTATTGCAATGGGTCACATTGGGATGCGTTATTCACTCCCGTCACGCGAAATCATTGCGGATTCACTCGAGACGGTTGTTTCGGCGCATTGGTTTGACGGGATGGTCTGTATTCCTAACTGTGACAAAATCACGCCAGGAATGATGATGGGCGCGCTACGTGTTAATATCC
>JBILCM010000038.1:0-20106 GCA_044353165.1 Paenibacillus sp. | reverse complement strand
TGGCCTTATTCGTGACAATGACATCTGGCAGATCCCCGCTTGCAAGCAAGGCATCGAATTTTTCTTGTGTCGGCTGGGACTCCATATGAACTTGTATACCTAATTTCGCCTCGATATCTTTCGCTACAGGATCTGTCTGGATGCCCGAGGGGAAATAAACTGCAAATTGAACAGGCCAGAAACTCAATTGTGTGGGTGTTTTTGACTTCTCTTCGAAAGGGGTTTCTTGTAAGACTCCATAGGGCGTGCAACCTGTCACAAAAGTGATAACCAAAAGAAGCATCCGTATGGTTCTTCGATTGTGCATCTGTGCTTCCCCCCTACCTTGCAAAATTTAAAGTTCTTGGTGATAAGTATAACGTCAAGAAAGCCTTTACATCAATACAACATGATGAAGGCTTTCCATGGTAAATAGGGGTGTATTCGGTACTTTCAGGGGTAAATTCCTATATCTCGTTATTCACCTACAACGCCTGTTCGCTCAATCCCTTGAACGAATTGCCGCTGCGCAATGGCGTACAATACCAATAATGGTAAAATCACCAGGAAGGCACCCGCCATAATCTGAGTTTCGATTAAGTCAAAGTAAAGCATGTAGTTCCCCGCGCTTGATGTCAAATTTTGTGGCATTATTTTCAACTGATACGCCATCATCCGCAAACTTTCACCCGAGCGCAAGAAAGTCGTCGGTCCAATGAGATCGTTCCAATGCCATACGAACGAAAACAAGAAGACCACCAACATAGCCGGCCGGGAGAGCGGCAACATAATCTTCACATACGTTCGGAATGCGCCTGATCCATCAATTTTTGCACTCTCCTCGAGTTCCTTCGGTAAAGTCGCAAAAAATTGTCTGAAGATTAATATAAACAATCCGCCCCGCAATCCTTGACCCAACGCTTCCGGCAACAAGAACGGCCAAGCCGAATCCAGCAATTGCAGATTGGAATATACCACATAGATGGGGATGGACATCGTTCCCTGTGGAATCATGAATGTTAGTAAGACGATAAAAAAGAGTACATTCTTCCCTGGGAACGTAAGCCTAGCGAATGCGTAACCTGTTAATGCACAAGACAGTACTTGCAGGACGGCAGAACCTGTCGTCACGAGCGCCGTCTGCCACAGCGACTCTAGATATTTTAATCCGCGTAAAGCCACTTCGTAATTTTCCCAATGCAGTACACTCGGGATGAAGTTCACCGTCGGATCACTCAGATCGGCATTCGTCTTCAAGGAAGTCGAAATCATATAAATTAACGGCTGCAAGTACATAATGGCTACGGCCGTCAGGATGGCATACATGATCAGTTTGAACAGCATGCCATCGTTGATGTCGCGGCCCAACACGAACACTTTAAACCGTTCTGCTTTATGTTTACTCAACTCCATGGATCTCACCTTCTCCCTTTTGATGTGAGCCGACTCGCTATAAAGATGATGCCAATCGGAATAAAGATCAGAACTGTATACATCCACCCTAGAGCGCTCGCGTACCCGAATCCTGTATTGATCTCACCCATGTTTTTGATAATCAGACCATTGATGGGGTTGAACGGGCTAACCGTTTGGTCTACAACCGTATAAACCAGATTCAAGAAAATAAACGGCACCATCGCTGGGAATGTGATTTTCCAGAACGATTCCCACGGGGTTACCCCATCGATTTTGGCAGCCTCATAGATCGCTACAGGAATCGTCTGGAAGGCGGCCAAAAAGAGAATGACTTGCACCCCGGAAAACCAAAGAATAATGACGAGTTTTTGCGAGAGGTTGACCAACACTTCCGCAATCCATAACGGAAACACTTGGTACAACGTGGTCGTAATCTCATACTGGTCAGCAAAAGGCAATTTCCCCTGGCCTTGTTGGAACAACTCCAACAATACTTGGCCGCTTGCAAAGATAACAGGCAAGAAAAACACCGTTCGAAAGAGCATTCGACCTGGAAATTTTTGATTCAGCATGACCGCCACTAACAGTGCGAAGATGACTGTAATCGGAATGATCAGTACGGCTTCCCGAACAAACAGAAACATTTGGACCGGGAATTCATTGTCGAGTAAAAAAGCGTATTTAAAATTGTCCCATCCAATCCAATCATACTGCAGACCAGACCCGTCCGGCTTGATC
Source organism: Paenibacillus sp. (assembly GCA_044353165.1). Taxonomy (GTDB): domain Bacteria; phylum Bacillota; class Bacilli; order Paenibacillales; family YIM-B00363; genus JBILCM01. Next base: position 17,973 of record JBILCM010000038.1, on the reverse strand, counting down.
GATACTTTGGTGAAACTCATATACAGCGACATCAAGAGCGGATAAACAAAGAAAATGGTAATCCCGATCAACCAAGGCAGAAGGAACATGTAGCTCTCTATGGTGGTCTTCCAAAATTGCATACGCGCTTGCTTGTTCATTCCGCCACTGCTCCCTTCAGTACTTGGTATGAACCCGCGGGTACTTTGTAGGGTTCTTCGGTGTAACTCACTTCGTTGTAATTGACGACAACACGTGTGCCATTCTCATACGTTGTTTCGAAGACACCCTCCGTAATTTTTCGATGGTTCGATATCGGCATCGTCCATATGGCTTGCCCTACTTCACGATATGCTCTGTATTCATTCAGCATTTGTTCTTTCGTTAATTTATATTGACCATTGCCGAGCCAATCATAATGCGTTAACCGCAATTCTCGTACATCGTTATGGGTGAGAATGTAAGACGGAAGGGCACCGTATTCAAGATCGCGCAACAGATCTGCCTTGGTTTCTTGTCGTAAATTGCCCGGTGCAGCAGAATAATGAACCAACCCGCGCAATACGATCGGATAGAATGGCACTTCTTCATCAACCATCAGATCATAGTTGTATCGCAGTGGCAAATCGAACATATGGCTGACGCGTCCGATCATAAAGTCATAAGGTAAGGAAGTGGCCGTATTCCCATAAAGTTGTTGCAGCTGACTATAAATCGTTTCCCAGTTTTGGGCGCTACGCTCTCGTGAGCTGAAATAATCCATATTGAAATCGCTGATTAAACCGTTCTTGCGATCATCGGTAAGATGGATACCGTCAATGGGAAGTTTCTTCCACTCTGCTATCGTCTGGGGCAACAATTGATTCAAAATCCAAGCTGGACTTACCACAAAGTAATCTTTATTTTGCCCATTCGTTCTGTTGAATTGTCCCCGTTTTATATACGGTCTATCAATCTTACGGGCAGCGTCATAGCGTGGGGAGAAGCCATTGCCGAAGCGATCTGTGGCGACCTGTAAATCGTCCGATAGCAATAATGGAATCCCCTTCGCTTCCAGATTTTGTTTCAGTGTGTTGAGGCCTTCAAATCCACCCACGGATGAATTGAATGGAAAACGATCCGGTAAAGTACCCATAAATCCATCTTTTTGCCATCCGCGGAGACTGACTTGCATGTGTTGTATCCCTTGATCATATAACTCATTAACGATTTGGTTGACTTCCTCCAACGTGGTTGCTACGACGACGTTGTTGCCAAACACGGTTGGCCGTTCGCTTGCGGCCAGCACGAAATCCAATTGTAGCGGTGGTTGTTGTGATACAGGTTTGGGTAACGGTTTGATACTTTTGCTTTGGATTAGGAAATTTCGAAATTTTTTGGCCATTCCAACATAATCCGCATCGGCTTTGTCTAAGAACATAAACTTCATCTGAATTGGTGTAGCATTCAGATATTTCTCATACACATTCTCAACCCGATCCAATCCTTTGCGCTGTTGATAGTAACGACGCAATATAACATTCGAATACACTTGATTGAACGATGTACGTAAACCTGCAGGCAATGCGACGATGTTAGCCTGAAATTCTCCTTCTTCGATGATCGCAACATAGGCTTGATCACCACGCTTTAGCCCATAGACCGGATATGCAATCGGGGATCGATCTTGATTGCTGCCTACAGACCGCACCGCAAGATCATTCCCATAAATGGGGTAATCATAAGATAACGTCAGGTTGTTCGTTCGATTGAAACTTACCAATGCGCCAGGCCCATCAGGCAAGAACAGATAACCTTCAGTACCATTCAGTGTTGCTCCAAAGAAGGGCAACAAGGCAACACTGATAATCATTTTGTCATTCGGTTCTAACACGCCTTGCTCAGGCATGGATACGTTGAACCCTTGATCATCAAGCGTATATTCAACATAGAGGACAAATCCTAGCGATTCCATAGAATAACGGATGCCGATACCTTGGTCGATCATCTGCCATTCGACTTTCGTTGGCGCATCAATAACGTTGGCGATCTGCTCTATGACTTCCCCTTCTATACGGTAATTGATCAAGAACGGTGAGCTTGCATTGTTCTTCCATAACCCTGCGGTCACATCTTGCGCAAGCTCTTCTGGGTTCGGATTGCCATACCAGATATCCCCTTCTGCGGTTCGTATCGCAACTTGACCATATTGGGGTTCCATGTACAACACATTGCCATTGCGATTGGCAACTTCAATCCAACTCTGGGAACCGAGTGTGACCGTTTTGCCGCTGGGATTTCCACTTTGTAGCGATAATCCCCCAAGGAACGCTTTGACCTTCTCCGTTTCGTAATTCTGTGGATACGTGCGCTGATTTACCGTATAAAAAAACACAATATAGAGTAATCCTACAATAATCAGCAACACGCCAAGTTGAATCGCTCGTTTGCGGATTTCAGGTGTATTAAATGACACGATCAATCAACTCCTGTCCCAACGAGGTGAAGAAATCATAGGCTTGCACGAACAATCCCACAAGCACAAATCCGAACATCCACAAACAAGCGAATGTAAAGAACGATACCGACACCATCTGCAGGTTTTCTTTGAAATTGAAATTTTGCACGGCTTGGGTACCGATAAAGATGAGCACAAGAACCCAAAGTTGAATGCCGTTGTTAAGCATCGTATAGATGATTCCTTCTTGCAGCGTAAGCGCATTGGATAACCATTGCACAGGAAACAAGAATAAGATCATGGGCATCAAGGCGATGCTGTTCGCAGCCAACACTTTGCGGAACGTCCCTTGACCACGCAACACAGAGCCAATCAAATAACTCGCAATGACCCAGAATATCCAGATCAAGAAGAATGTTCTCATCTCACTTAACAGGTTCAAATCTTCAAAGCGCCTAGCGTAAAACAAGAATGAAACTACGTATTTCCCAAGAAGTGAAACAATAAAGGCGATGATGACAAGGAGAATAGAGAATAAATAAGGCACTTTCAGTCCTTCACCGATTTCGGTCATGCCGGCAATCGGATGACGCAACACACGCAATGATTGTTTGAAAGACGCTTTCCAACCGCTAAGTTGTGTTCGGTCTACCGCGTTGACCGCCTGGGCAGGTTTGATCACACCTGTTCTCACCAAGACAGATCGAATGAGCGGAATGCCGATTACGACAACCAATAAGATCGACATAAAGATACCGAAGTAATTGAGTAACCATCGCAGCCGTGTTTGCCAGAACGATTCTGAATATCCTTGGGTATCACGGGCTTCCTTGAAATACTCACCTGAGCTGGCATAATTGCCTTTGTAATATTGTGCCTTGCCAATCCCTTGGTAAGCACGGTCATAATTCCCATTGATCGTGAGAATTTGTTGCCAATATTGCTCACTCTCTTGATACAATCCATCCAAATAATTTGCGATCGCATTGTGTACCAAAGTGCCAAATTCGGTTCGCTTGAATATTTGAATGTTGCTTAATTCGCCATCCGCCACAAGAATGTTGCCGTTGGTAAGCACTGCAACACCCGTCGCACGTTTAATTAAACCGAGACGTTGACTGTTTTCTGATTTCCCGCCAAAGCGAAAAATGAGATTTCCGTCTGCATCATATTGAAAAATTTCTCCATTCTCCACTTCAACGCTTGTCATAAAACCACGCTGATCTACCGATATATCGGTAAATGTGAATGTATTCGGCGGGATAATCCACGGTGCAAAATTGCGTTGCTGGAATAAATCAATGCCTCCTGAATTGAGACGACGCAGTTGGCCTGTCTGCATGCCGCGATTGAGTGTGTAAATAAATCCGTAATTATCCACCGCCATGTTAATGACGGCGCCCGGCAGTCTGAGCATCTCGTCTTTCATCTGCTCATCGGTATAAAATCTGCGTTTCAACGATTCGATCCAGTTCACGGATACTTTGTTCGCTCCGAAAAACCCAGAGAATTGTCCTTCAGGTGTCATCTGAAGCAACCCTTGGTATCCGCCTTTATTCGCGATGTACAAATAACCTCTGCGATCCAATACCACTTTCGACGGATTAAACGACAGTCGTTGTGAGACTGTAGGGTCTTGAGGTTCCAGATATTCACGGATGAATGTGCCGTCTTGTGCGAAGACAGCAATTCTTCGACTTCCCGTATCCGCAACGTAGATCTCTCCGTTATCCGCAACGAACACGCCTTCAGGCTTGCGTAATTTTGCAAGTGGATCTACAGGTTCTTGATCCGCATTGAGTACGGGATATGTTTGTGTAATCTTACCGGTGGTATCCATTCTTACGATACGGTTATTACCGGTATCTGCTACAAAAATCTCATCATTCCTCGTCACAAACAAATCTTCAGGCGCATTGAATCCGCTCCAGACGCCAGCGGGAACGAAAGCGGCCGGCGTCCATATCCATTGACCATTCGCATCAGTAGATCTCGTTTCATAAGGCAACGAAGCATGAACGGACGGTCCACCCGCGAACGGAAGACAGCTGAACATCACTGTAAACACAATAATATACATCCATTTGCGACTTGTAAGTCTACGGTGCATCATGTACTTCTCCCCTTTCGCTTATTTGATCCCTGAATGGGCCATGGTGGCCATCACTCTACGTTGGAAAACCAGAAACATAATAATATTCGGAACAAACAAGAACAATGCTGCGGCGGCGGCAATCCCTTGACCGACAACGTTGTTGGCAGAGCCATTCGTTAACGTTGCTACATAATATGGCAATGTTCGATACGCTTCTTTGGTGATATATAAATTCGATGTCTCTACTTGAATCCATGAATTCTGGAATGATAAAATCCCGACGGTTGCAATCGCTGGTAGCGTCATCGGGAGCACCAACCGCAAATAAATCATCCAATCGCCAGCACCATCAATCTTCATTGCTTCAAGCAGTTCATTGGGGATTTGATCAACGAATTGCTTCAGCAAAAAGACGGCTACAGGCGTTGCAATGAGGGGAAGGGTGTGTACTAAATATGTGTTGGATAACCCCAATTCGCTTACGACCAAATATTTCGGAATCCCTACCGCCTCCGGTGCAAACATGAGCGAGACGATGATGAGCCAGTTAAAAAATCGATTGCCCGGATATTCAAGTTTGGAGAAAGCGTATGCAGCCATCGATGACACCATAATGATCCCGATGACGGTAACACCCGAAGTCAATATGCTATTGAACAAATATCTTGAGAAGGGCACGACCAAGGTTGCCGTTTGCAACATCAGGCGTTGAAAGTTAAACAGGGTCGGTTGATCAACGAAAAATTGCGGCGGATATGCAAAAAGTTCGCCGATCGGTTTGAATGCATGATTCAGAATAAAAATAACCGGTAGCAACATAAAGATGGCAAACAACGTCAACCCGACCAGTAGGAACACTTGGAACGGTTCGTTCACAACAAATCTACGAAATTTCCTCAAATTACGCATCATTATTTTTCGTCCCCTTTCGACCCAAATATCAGAAACGAAAAACGTGAGGAACCATAAATGAACAACAACAAGATCACAGACAACGCGGCGGCATAACCAAATTCATAGCGAACAAAGGCAAAATCATCAATGTGATTCGTGATCAGATGACCTGAGTACGAAGGTGTGATCGTCTGTCCCGTCGCAGAAGCCAGCAATGCTCCGATTGATCCCGCTTTTAATGTGCCGATGATGGCCATAATGGCGCCGAACAACATCTGGGGCTTAATCGCAGGAATTGTGATATAGAAGACCTCCTGGAACCGGTTGGATATCCCATCGATACGGCCTGCTTCGTAAAGTTCTTCGTTCACGTTCTGTAATCCGGCTAACATGGCCAGAAATCCGACACCCATACTGGACCAAAGCGAGATGATCACCATAATGGTCATAAAATAGGTTGGCGATTGCAACCATGTGACCGGTGATTGAATAAGACCCAGTTGCAAGAGCATCGAGTTCAAATATCCAACACGGTCGCCGCTAAATACAACTTGCCAAACAACGGTCATGGCAACCCCGCCGAACAATGATGGCGTGTATATAGCAAGGGTGTAAAAATCGCGTACCGACTTGGGCATTTGGTGAATGAGCCAAGCGAGGAAGAAGGCTAAGGCATATCCACCCGGCCCCACCATTAGCGCGAATTTAATCGTATTGGGGATCGCATGTTGGAAAAAAATCAAATCTTGCGTTAGAATTTCGAAGAAATTTTTCCAGCCAATAAATGTTGGGAATGAAAAACTATCAAACCGAAAGAACGATAAGGCGAGCGCCGCGACGATCGGTACAAAAATGAAGATAATGAACGTAATCATGAAAGGAGCTATGAAACTATATGCAACTAAATACTTACGGTATTTTTCTAATTTCCTGCGAAAGTTCGCTTCCGTATTAGGAATTGGGATGTGCCCAAGTGGATTGACCGTCTTCTGCGCACTCATGGTGTGACCCCCTTCCATGGTTTATCTAAAGGTACAACGTTCAATGGGTTTAATACATTCCCATTCGCATCTTGAATCCCAAATTCTTGTTGTTTACGTTGCATCTCAAAATTAATCTGAATGACAGCTCTCTCTAATTCTTCCCTTGGATTCTTGGATAACGTCACAACGTTCTGCCAAGCGAATGAGAGCTGCCTGCCTGAAAAATAACCGCCTGGCACTTGCGGTGCCTCTTTAAACCACTGCCACTGATCGAGGATGATCCTCAGGTCTTCACGTGGCCATGGCAGTTTAGCGAATGCCGCCAAATTAGCCGTATTCCAACGGAATTCTGGACCGAACATGGCTTCAATGTCGTTACCAAACCGCACTTGCGTCTGTTCAGAAGTCCACCATTTCATAAATTCCCAGGCGGATTGCTTATTTGTAGATTTTTTATACATGACAGCAGACTCCAATGAACCTCCCGCCCAACGTTCAACAACACCACTCGCATTCTTGTTACCCGGTAGGGGTGCGATTTTCCACTTCCCTGCAATCTCAGGTGCTGCAACGGCGGTCTGTAAGTACGTATTAAAGTCAGCGACCCCAATCGGAATGTCTCCTAGACGGAAGTGATTAAAGAAGCTTGGCACTTCTTTGGGAATTTGAAACAATGTATACATCTGTGTCCACTGTTTGATCGCTTCATAAGCTTGTTCCGTATTCAGCCCAGAACGCGTGCCATCGGGGGTGTACAACTCAGCACCATTCTGATACAAGAACGGAATGGGATCGTTCGGGAGGAAGAAATCATAACCATTCTGTTGTAAAGTCGGCAACATGCGATACAAGTCATCCCAGGTATCGGGCGGCTTCAGTCCGAGCTCTCTTAATTTATCCGTCCGATACATCAGCACTCTAAAATTTTGTGTTTCCGGGAAAGCATAATCGCGTTCATCATAATGAAATGCACGAAGCGCGCCTGGATGGAACGACTGGGCAACCGCTTTATAATCAGGGAATTGATTCAGATCGGCTAAAGTTCCCCGAGAAGCGAAATCGACAACCATCGATTCGCTAAATCCAAGTGCGATGTCCGGTTGTGTCCCGGCAAGGTTACTTAAAATAAGCAAGTTCGGGTCAGTAACGATGGTTACGTTCACCGGTATACCTGTCTTTGCGGTGAATTGTTCATCCGTAAGTAACTGGATCAAGCGCACATAATCCCGTCCTCGTTGCACCCACACCTCGATCGCTTCTTCATCATCACGGGTAAAATCGTAATTTAAGATAAATGAGCGGAGAAAGCCAACGACAAATCCCCACATTTTTTCAAACATGTTTGGCGAGAATGCCGGGGTATCTGCACCTGCTTCAGCAACCCAAAGTTTGTCGATCAAGAGTGGTTGATCGAGCAAACGGAATGCCCATTGACTTAACGTTTGTTGATTTTTCTCGAAAGTTTGCATTTCGTTGGCTATATCACGCGCTCGGTTACGCAATTCTGCAAAATCATCTGCTGTAGACCTGAATGATCTCTCTACATCAGATACACCAGTCGTTATCGATGCTAATCGATCTGCCAAATTGTAGAGATCCTCGGTAATCGTCCGCATCTGGTCATCGAGGTCCGGAATGAACTTCTCCAATTGAAAGTCTCGGTTCGTGTCGACGTTGCCGCCGGATGAGTATGATTTCTCATAATTTCCGGTTACTTTGCGGATTTGTTGATCTAGATTTGAAATCCGGTCAAGGTTGCGAATGATCCCCTCATAGAAAGGTTTGATCGGTGCAGCCGTAACAGTCATCCGAATCGTATGCTTCCCGCGTGACAAGAAAAACCGAATCGGGGCGTTCTCCTCATCAGACAAGATGAGTCCATCCCAACCCCAAGAACGATTGTAAGGAAACCCGACTTTATCCATCTCTTTGTAAGGCATCTGCCCATCAATTGTAATGGAACGGAATGAATAAGAATTGTTCAAGTACATTTGTTTGAACTTGAAACCGATTTCGTAATATCCCTCTCGGGGCACTTCCACTTCCCACTCAACCCATTGTCCGGCCATGCGGAATTGTTCCCCGCCTACCGTATTATAACGAATCAACCCACCTGTTGACGGCGTAACACCTGTATCATCCGTCGATAGGAGTTGAATCGATGTGTTCGACTTTGCTGATATTTTCTCGCCCTCAACGACTTGGACGAATGGCTCATTGGTGGATTTTTCAAGCCTTATTGTATTTTTGACATCTTTGTAATAAGAAACTTGTTGCGGTGCGGCCACATACAGTGAGCGCAAACGAATGGGTTCTTGTTGATTGATCAATCGAATTTTATGAACACCTTGTGTGAAATGCCACAATAACGGCTGGACACTCGCATTGTAATCGGCAAACAGCACATCTTGCCACTGTTTCAATTCAACCGATTGCGGCAAAATGTCATTCTTAAATTCATCTTTCTTTGGTGGATATTGCGAGTGTTGAAATGCACGCTTCAACTTGATATTCTCAGCTTCCACGAACGGTGATTGCCCATCAATCTGCACGGATCGGACAATGTCTACGGTACTCTCATTCACTGTATAGTAAACGATGCCCATGTTGTACAATCCGTCCACGGGAATGTTTACCTCATACTCCACCCAGCTATCGCCATCGTTCCATAACAATTCACTGCCTGACTTGACGAAATAGTCAGGGTCTGAGACTGCAGAAAAATCAACAGCAGGAATGTCAATCGTCTCCAACGTGCTCGGGGCAACGGATTTCGACTTCGACACTGTATTCAACCACTCGATGTAAGTGGTTCCCCGATTGCGTTCCACGGCCGACACGATGGATGAAAGTTCATTGCTAGATTCAGTCGATGCGCTCTCACTTTCGATTGTAGCGCCACTCTCACTCATCCATGCGGTCGGCATAACGGGTCCAAGCAGTACGATACATAATGCGATCAACAACGATCTTACGGAAAGTGGAAGTCTCCGGTTTAACATACGGTAACCTCCGTCTGGGGATCAAAGAAATGAACGCGATGCATATTCATCTCTAGTGTAACCTCTTCCCCATCATTGAATTTCTCGAGTGGGTCTACTCTAACGATCAGTCGATGGTCATCACTGCGTAAATACACATAGGAATCTGAGCCTAACATCTCGTGCATTTCTAATTTAGCGGTCAACTGATTTTGCGATTCATGCACAGCATCGCTTGATCGATCTACCTTCTGCATGCTTTCAGCGCGCACACCCAGTGTAATTCGTTTGCCTTCGTAACCTTGATCCAATAATTTTTTTGCACGCACCTCGGGGATCAATAATGCATATCGCTTGGTATCAAAATACGTTTGACCGTCTTTGGTGAGTATTTTGCCAGATACAAAATTCATTGGCGGCGAGCCGATAAACCCGGCCACAAACTGATTCGCGGGATGGTAATAAATCTCTCGCGGTGTAGCGACCTGCTGCACGACACCTTTGTTCATTACCACAATGCGTGTGCCCATGGTCATCGCTTCGATCTGATCGTGGGTCACATAGATCGTAGTTGTCTGCAGCCTCCGATGCAATTTACTGATTTCTTCACGCATCTGTACGCGAAGTTTGGCATCGAGATTGGACAATGGTTCGTCCATCAGAAACACATCAGGTTCACGCACAATTGCCCGCCCCAAAGCAACCCGCTGTCTTTGTCCACCAGAGAGTTGACGCGGTTGTTTTTGGAGGTAAGACTCGATCTCAAGCACGCGTGAAGCGCGATTCACACGTTCATCGATGACGTGATGGGCCATTTTGCGAAGTCGCAATCCGAAAGCAATATTCTCGAACACAGTCATGTGGGGATAAAGAGCGTAGTTTTGGAACACCATGGCGATATTGCGATCTTTGGATGAAACGTAATTCACTAGACGATCTCCAATATACACTTCACCTTCGCTGATCTCTTCCAGTCCGGCCAACATTCGAAGCAGAGTCGATTTGCCGCACCCCGAAGGACCGACGAGCACTAAAAATTCGCCATCTTGCACTTCCAGATTGAAATCATCAACAGATTTTCTTTTTTCCCCTGCATAGCGCTTCGAGACATGATGAAACTTTACTTGAGCCATTCGTCACGCCCCCTCAATAAGTATTGTTCGTTCTAGAAATACGGTAAGCCTCAGAAAATTCTGAGGCTTACCCGTAAAACCCTCAACGGTTCAACTTGTCTTACTTCGCTTCCTCACGGATCGCTTTGTTCACTTGCTCAACCATTGGCGGGAAGTAATCGTATGCTGTCTTGCCTGCAGCGATTGCACCTTCGATACCGCCCCATGCGCCGCCGATGGCTCCTGCTCCCGGAGCAACAAATCCAGGATCTTGTTCACCAATTTTCTGCGAGTGAGCCAATGCTGATTTGTTCAATCCTTTGTTTACTTCCAAGTTGTTGAAGTGGTTTTGAATTTCTGGCAATGGCGAGTTCGGCAATGTTCCGCCGATATCCATCAAGATTTTCTGACCTTCAACCGTTGCTGCCCAATACTTCATAAATTCCCATGCCATATCTTTGTTCTTACTAGCTGACGCCAACATCATCGGGTTGTTCCAAGAGAAACCGACTTGCTTCTTCGTACCCTTCGGTGTTGGTGCAATATCCCAGTTGAACTTCCAGGAAGCTTTGAATGATGGAATCGCAGGCGTCACGTGGAATTCAAACAACGCATTCCCAGAAGCCATCAAGTTGCCTGTCATGCCATATTTATTCATGCCGGCATTGTTCAACATAATACCGTCTTTCGTAATCCAATCCATCATCCATTGCACGTCGTCTTGCGCTTTCGGTGTGCTCATCGCGAATGTCGGAATTTTTGTGAGATCCCCGGAAACGCCGCGGATGCGGTCTACGCTCCCGTTTGCCGCAGGCAACGTAGAGATCGCAAAATTCAACCATGTGCCTGTGTTGGAAATACCCCAAGTCTTATCTTCAGGCTTTGTCGCTTTCTTCGCCATCGCCTTCAGATCTTCCCAAGTCCAGTCGTTCTTAGGCGGTTGCATGCCGTATTTGGCTAAGATGTCTTTGTTGTAGAAAATAAGGAATGTATCATTGCCTCGTGAGAGACCATACTGAGCACCGCGATACTTGAATGGCTCCATGATGCCAGGCAAGAACTTGTAGCTTTGGAATTCAGCATCTTCTTTAATATAGGGATCCAAGTTCTCCGCATAACCAAGCTTCACTGCGCTTACAAGTTCTGTATTCCAGAACACGTCAACTGGTGTGCCCGCTGCAATGTTCTTCGCAAGAACGTTGTACATTGGCGCGCCGCCCCAACCTGCATTAATCCACTTGATGCTTACCCATGGATATTTCTTTTTGAAACCTGTTGCCAACCTGTTCCACTCTGGGCTATCTTCAGGCACCCATGTAGCTACCGTCAAGGTCATGGGCTTTGTGTCCCACTGCTTCGCTGGCGCTGCCGGCTTCGCTGTTGCAGCTTTCGCTGCGGCGTCTGCTGCGGCTTTCTCCGCTGCTGCCTTCGTTGCGGCTGCTTTCGCTGCCGCTTGTGCTGCGGCTTTCGCCGCAGCTGCAGCTGCGGCCTGTTGTGCAGCGACTTGATCCGCTGCGGCTTTCGCTGCTGCGGCTGCATCTGCTGCGGCTTGCTCTGCTGCAACTTTCTCAGCAAGCAACTTCTCTGCTGCCGCTTTTTCTTCAGCACTCTTCGCTTCTGCTAACATTTTCTCAGCTTCGGCTTTCTCTGCTGCAGCTTTCTGTGCATCTGCCTTCGCCTGCTCTTCCGCAGCTTTCGCTGCGTCTAAGTCCGCTTGCGCCTTCGCTGCAGCTTCTTCAGCCGCTTTCTGATCGGCTTGGGCTTGTTCTAATGCTGCTGTGTCCTCAGCAGTCTCAGTCTGTGTTGTCTCTTCTGTCGCTTCTTGTGTTTCCTCTTGCGAACTGCTGCAAGCGGCCACAAACGCAAACATCAAGACGAAGATGACGATGAGTGCTTTGCGAACCCACGTTTGTAATACCATTCCATTTCCTCCTGACATAAATTTTTTTAAGGTAGAGAACAGTCGTCCCCTATTCATACATAGTCTAAACGAAGTTTGTAAACGCTTAAAGTTTAAAAATTTAACAAAACTGAATAAACTAAAGGATTTTATTTCAACTCGAAAACATCACGGATGGCTTGCAAATACCCGAGTCCATGTTCTTCTGTCGGAAAAATGTAGTGCCCCTCTCCGTACTCATTCCAATTATCGATGAGCATGACATGTCCCTCTAAACCGTCTGTTTGTCGAACCTCCATCGTCTGTTTGGCTCGTTGGCACAGTGTTTTGAATTGTTCCGGATGTAACTTCCACTGTTTCCTTGTGCAAGAGAAGCCCCACGGCGCAGAGTCCCATCCCATCGAACACGTGAGAATGTTTGGTACGGCGCCTTCTGCCTGCCCCTGCCAACACACTTCGTGCCCTGCGATGATGTCTTCTGCCGTTGGCTGCTCTGGCGTCTCAGGCAACGCCCCTTCTGCGAATGTAGGCCAGTGATATGCGAAGCTGTAATCGATGCCAATGCGCTGCATTTTCTCATGCTTTGCATAGGGCGAACCCCAACAATGATGACCCCACACGGTCAAACCTGCAAATCCTGCCTGCTGTAGCACCTTACGCATCTGGGCAAGTACCTGTGCTGCTTGCTCTTCTCCGCCCATATCACTTACAAATTTTTCTACGCCATAGATCGAAAACACAGGTTTTCCTTGCAATACCAAATAATTCGATTTACTAAAGAAATGGTCCATCCAATAAGGCAACAGATTGTCTAAGAGATCCTCTGCAGAAGCGGCTCCGCTTGCCACATCGTTCACATTCTCCCACATGATCATGAACTTGAATTGTTCGGCGTACTTGCTTTGTGGTAAACCCGTCAGCCAATGGTCCAACACCGGTTCAATCGGGGTTTGTCCGAGGTTGGATTTGGCCCGGTACCAGCAAGCCATAAAAAATTGAATACCATGATCTAAGGCAAGCTTAATTTCCCAATCGGTCACTTCCGGTTCCGCTTCCTTATACCACCCGAGCAATGGTTTACGTTCAGGAAATCGCTTGATCGGATCCCACGACGATTCCCGTCGCCATAAATTGCACACTTGCGCTCCCACCAAAAACTTCCCTGTGTTCAATGGCTCCGGTGACGGCGCTGCCGCTCCAGAACGAATCAGATCTTCATTCAACACGTTTAACCAACCTCCTCTGGCATGTGCCATCATCGTTAGTCAAGAATAGCAGAGGGTTTATGCATATCGAAAGTTTGGGAATTGAAGAAAAGTGAAAAAAACAAAGATATGATGATCTTTCGTGTGCTACTATGGAGAAAATGTTGGAGAGAGGCAGTCATCAAGCGCATGGAGTCCAAAACCTATTTCACAAAACAACTGTTGATATCCGAATTGCAGTCGTACCGTCAATCGTATCGCGTCGACCCGAATGACCCCATCATCATGGTTCGAAGCGTGGAAGAAGATGCTGTCACACCCCACAACCATGATTTTTATGAGTTGGTTTACATCGAGTCCGGCCGCGGTGTACACGTCGTCAACGACACGTCCATGCTCGTCTCGGCTGGTGATATGTTCATGATTAAATTAGAAGATACGCACGCCTTGTATCCGCTTACAAAAACGGATCAACCGTTCCAATGGATCACCTGCGTGTTCTCTCCTGAATACATTGAGATGGACGTATCGCCGTTCGTGTCGGAACGCAAATATTTTGGCACCGACGGGTATGAGGTTGATTTTATTTTTCGCATGATGTTTAAAGAATATCTTGTGAAAGAAACGGGTTACATGGACAAGCTTAAATGGTATTTACTCATTCTTCTCTCCGAGATCGCCCGGTTCGATTCGAACGCGAAAGAGACCGTGTCTTACACAGCCGTAAAAAAACAAATGATCGTCAAAAAGACGATCCATTGGCTTCACCAGCATTATATGAACAAAATTAAGATTGAAGAAATCTCGGCCCATTTCTCTTTAAGTGCAAGCTACATCAGCAGAATGTTCAAAGAGTGCACAGGGCTGAGCATCGTGCAATACATCAATCAATATCGGCTCGAACAAAGCTGCAAGCTGTTGACCGAATCGACCCACTCCATCCGCAAAATTGTCAAGCTGTCAGGCTTCCAAGATGAGAAATTTTATCGTCGCTATTTTCACAAACACTTGGGCATCACGCCTGGAGAGTTCCGCAACAAACGCAACTTTACCAATCCTCAAGTGACCACGTCGCCTCTACTTTCATATCCAGAGCCGTGAACTGCCCGCGCCGCCACTTCAAGTAGGCTGCCGCGCCAATCATCGCCGCGTTGTCTGTGCATAGGGATAACGGCGGTACCGCAAGCGGTAACCCGGCTTGTGCACAAGACTGCTTCAAGCTTGTGCGCAAACCATGATTCGCAGCAACGCCACCGCAAAGCAACACCGCATTCACGTGATACGCTTGTGCCGCTTTCATCGCTTTCGTGACGAGCACGTCGATCACCGATCGTTGGAACCCCAGCGCAAGACCCGCTTTGTTGAGGATATCGCCTCGCATGCGTGCTTGGTTGACCGCAGCCAACACCGCAGATTTGATCCCGCTGAAGCTAAAATCATATGAATCGGCCTCAAGCCATGCGCGCGGTAATGCGATTTCTACATCCGTTTGCTGGGCTAGCTGATCCACGTGCGGTCCGCCAGGGTAAGGCAACCCCATCGCTCGCGCAACCTTATCATAGGCTTCCCCTACCGCATCATCCCGTGTTCTTCCGATAATCTGAAATCGCGCTTCCTCCGGAACATAAACCAGATCGGTGTGCCCGCCAGAAACGACGAGCGCCATCAGGGGGTACTCAAGCGGTTGCACAAGCGCATTCGCATAAATATGTCCGGCTATGTGATGCACGCCAATCAGTGGAACATCAAGGGCATAGGCCATCGTCTTCGCAGCCACGGTACCCACAAGTAACGAACCTACCAAGCCAGGTCCTTGGGTGACAGCAATCGCCGACAATTGTTCCGGCTGTACGTCGGCTTCATGCAAAGCGTGCTCTAGAATGCGGGTGATCGTCTCCACATGTTGGCGTGAAGCAATCTCAGGCACAACACCGCCGTATTTCTTGTGCGTATCCACTTGGCTTGACACCACATTGGATAAAATGATAGTTCCTTGTTCCACCACGGCCGCTGAAGTTTCATCGCAACTTGTTTCCAGCGCAAGGATGAGTTCTCTTGCTTGACTTGACACCGTTCGCTTCCTCCTAGCAACCGCATAAACCGCTTTTTAACCTTCGATCAAATAATTAAGCTGTTCACGTGTTAACGTGACGTCAACCGCTTGGAAGCAATCCTCCAATTGAAGTTCCGTCACACTGCCGACGATCGGAACGACCGGGAAAGGTTGAGACAGCAAATATCCGAGCACAATCTGATTGACAGACAACGAGAGCGTTCGCGCCAACTGCGCAATGCGCTCGAAGCGAAGTCGGTTTTGTTCCGTGCGAAAGCATGCCGGCAGTCGTTCGTCATCGAAGCTGTGTGTCCCCTTGGCCCACTTGTCAAACAGCCCTTTGGCTTGAGAAGAATAGGGCATTACGGTCCACTGGTGCTGTTCGTGATCACTCATCATCGCCTCATCCATCGCCACGAGCGTCGGATCTTTGAATTGCGAGCGATCGACGTCTGCTATACTCCACATCGGTTGATTGGCGACAAATCCGTGCCAACCCTGTTGTTTAGCAACGTCGCGAGCAGCTTGAATTCGCTCAACCGTCCAATTCGAACAACCAACATATCGAATTTTCCCCGATTGCACCAGTTGATGCATAGTATGCATGATTTGTGCAACAGGCCGCATGGGATCATCGCGATGCAACAAATACAAATCGATGGTCTCCACTTGCAAGCGTCGCAGGCTGCCTTCGACATCCGTGATGATGTCCTCAGGCGATAACCTAGGGATTTGCATCGCATCCAATCTCGGGTGCCCGCCCTTGGTGGAGACGATCATCTGATGCCGACGATTCCGGGATTGCATCCATCGACCGATCGTGATTTCACTAATGCTGGGCGTTCCATCCTTCACCCAATTGCCGTATACCTCGGCTGTGTCGATCAAGTTCCCACCGCGATCCGCATAAACATCCATCAATCGGAACGATGTCGCTTCATCCAATCGAGTGCCGAGCGGTCCTCCCCCTAAACTCAAAACAGATGCATTCAAATCCGTTCCCGGCATGTTCTTATAGCGAACACTTGACATAATCGCTTCCCTCCCAAAGTGTGTGTACTCTTATTCGACAGCGTCACTTTCCGCTGAGGCATTCTTCTTATGCAGCGGCAAATTGGCCCACATAATGAGCGCATCTTCCCCATTGTCAGAGTAATAACCGTGCCGCACACCTGCGGCATAGAAGCCGAATTTGCGATATAAATTTTGTGCGATGGTGTTGCTCGGGCGAACTTCGAGCGTCATGCGCAAAGCGCCGAGCCGATGAGCGCGCTCACCCAGTTCCGCAAGCAATCGTTCCCCTAACTTGAAGCCCCGCCAAGCCGATGATACAGCGATATTGGTCACATGTGCCTCATCAATGATCAACCACATCCCACAATAGCCGATCAGCTCGCCATGGCGTTCCATGACAATATAGTGGGCAAAATGATTTTGTGTCAGTTCATGATCGAATGCTTGTTCAGACCAAGGCGTGGGGAACGCTTCGATTTCAATCAAGCACACTTGCACAATATCCTCGCAACGCATCATCCGGAACGTGACTTCCCGCGCGACAGCCGCGCCCATGCCCGATCCCCCCTGTTCTCCCATACGGTCTCGTGAGTTGAAGTCCAGTGTCATTCATGCGCTCTCTGCCCGGCAAGCCATTTGGCTTCTGCTTCAGCCAGCTGTGTATAATTAGGCAACAACTCATGCACATCTTGCACTCGTAATGCCGAGCCGTGACGTCTCGCCACTGCGGCAATATCACGGGCACTGACCATCACAGGCTGTCGGATCAGACGCGAGATGCCCTCGGACGATGAAACTTGAGGTGCCAGCGTTACAGCGTCAATGACCGGTCGAAGGCTCTCTTCCACTTCCCCTGCAATGACGATGATGTCAGGTTGTTCCGATTTCTTGATCCAATGCTCCAGTTGCATCTGGAACGGCACGATCGCATCAGCTTGCAGCCGTTGCCAAACACCGGATGCATCGACGGCGAACAAAGCGGTGTACGCTTGCCCGCGGCGACCGTCTAGTGCAGGTACGACCCAAGCCGACGTTCGATGTTGGTGTGCGTAACGATCGGGAGACTGCAGGGCGGCCTGCCAACCGCTAAGCGCTAACGCCTCCAATGTCGATACGGCATATAGAGGCAAGCCAAGCGACCAAGCGAACGTCTTGGCCACAGTAACACCAATGCGCACACCTGTATACGATCCCGGACCGCATCCGGACGCTACAGCACACAAATCTCGCGGTTGTAAGCCGCAACTGCGCATCAATGCCTCTATCGCGGGCAACAGGCGGACAGAATGATTCCGCTCCTCTGCTGAAGCGAATTCGCCA
>JBILCM010000037.1:0-20304 GCA_044353165.1 Paenibacillus sp. | reverse complement strand
AACCGTGAGGCTGCTCACTGCATGCGCCACACTGGCCGTGTAAGTTGTCGTACCGCTAGCGAAGGTTGGCGTCAATGTGCCGCTTGACAGTGCAACGTTACTTAGATCCGCATTCGCCGATGCGGCGCGCGTCACCGTCATCGTGTATGTCTTTGTCGTTGTACCATTTTGTGCCGTGCTCACAACCGTAATGGTGTTCGGACCCACATTCAAGTTCACGCTACCCGAAGCTGTGCCGCTCGTCACCGTTACATTGTTCACCTTCACCACAGCCGTGCTATCCGCTACCGTCGGTGTCACCGTCAAGCTGCTGACTCCATGCGCCACACTGGCCGTGTAAGTTGTCGTACCGCTAGCGAAGGTTGGCGTCAATGTGCCGCTTGACAGCGCAACGTTGCCTAGTTCCGCATTCGCCGATGCGGCACGCGTCACTGTAATCGTGTATGCCTTCGTCGTCTTTCCATCTTGTGCCGTGCTCACAACCGTAATGGTGTTCGAGCCCACATTCAAGTTCACGTTGCCCGAAGCTGTTCCGCTCGTCACCGTTACATTATTCACCTTCACCGTGGCCGTGCTGTCTGCTACCGTCGGCGTCACCGTCAAGCTGCTGACTCCATGCGCCACACTGGCTGTGTACGTTGTCGTACCGCTAGCGAAGGTTGGGTTTAATGTGCCGCTCGACAGTGCAATGTTGCTTAGATCCGCATTCGCCGAAAGTGAAACTGGCACTGGATCGGGCGCAGGCACAACAACGGGAGCAGGTGGAGTAACCACAGGTGTAGTTGGCGAAGCTGGATTAACCACCGGTGTCGTATTTACTTCCGCTGGTTCTGAATTTTTACTTTGCGCTAAAAGTTGTTGTTCCAACTCTAGCTGTTTCTGCTTCTGTTCTGCCTCAAACTTCGCTTTCTGCCCAACAGCCAGTTGCGCTACATATTCCTGCTCGGCAAGTTTCTTCTTCTCTTCAGCTGCCTTCACATTCGCTTCTTCTTGCTTTCGTTGTTCTTCCTTCAACTTCTCGAGCAATGCGGCATTCTCTGCCTCTAATTTCTTCTTTGCTGCTTCTTCAGCCTGTTTCTGTTGCTCAAGTTGCTTCTCTACTTCCGCTTTCTTGCGCTCAATTTCTTGTTGTCTCTGCAGATCGACACCGGCATTCGGATTGATCGGCGTCACATCACGCGTAATATCGTACTGTTTCACATTCTCAGCAATCGTTTCATTCGCCTTCGCAATAACTTCTTTCAATTCGGCTTCCGGAATTTTATCCGAAGTTAACGTAGCTTCCAATAGTAAAAATAATTTCTTCTCAACGTTCTCGATATAGGCTTGCCTGTTCTGCTCAGTCGACAGATTGAGCACATTGTTCTCAGGCGTGACAATGGTGGTCGTTGCTAGTTTTTCAAATTGTTCTTTATTCTCAATATCAATATTCCCTTTGTTTAATAGAATGCTAGTCAGAACCTTAGTATCTGCAGTCTCGGCCAGTCGCTCTAAGTTGACATAAGAAATACCGACGGATAAATCTTCATTAATCCCTTTGGAATAAGCTTCTAACTGCTGAGCGGGTAACAATACCACGTGTTGCTCAGGATCCGATTCCTCTGCTTCTGTCTTCCCCAAAGTAACGGTACCCGAATGCACATAAGTCGTTACACTACCCGTATCGGGATTTGCAACAACCGAGAAATGCGTCCCGCGCACACCCATCACAGCTGTAGGCGTTTCTACCTTGTATTCATCACTTGATCCTGTCGCTTTCTTCACTTTCGAGAACATCGAGCCGGCCCACATCTTTATTGTGGTTTTCTTGCCACCCTCGCTCTCACGAAGCTTGGATAATGTGCCTTGCCAATTCTCCCCAAGCACAATTACATCAACTTGATCCGCAATTTGTAATGTGAGACTGCTACCCTTGGATACCTTGATACTGTCACCTTCATTGAGTCCCATACCTTTAAACACGCGAATTTGTTTCGAACCGCCTGCTTTCGTCACCATAACCGTCCCGACCACTTCATCTGCTATAGCAAAACGCGTTGAAGATGCAGATGCGGTGCCATAAAAAAAGAACATCATCAGGAAGGTCAAGCTAACAAGCATCGTCCAGCGTTGTATGGTACTCAAAGTTTCATCCTCCATCGGGATGGACAATAATAGAGTCTCCCATCTTTATATTAAGCTGTTCACCGAATGACCGCAACCAAAATCTGTTATAGAAAGCAATTATGGCAAAAAACGATCCCGGAACTCCGGCACCATCACCATGCAAGTTTCTCTTATCCCAAACCACCGGTTACGATTCCTGGCTACAAGACGATAGATGGGATCACGCAACCCCTCTGGGATTACCCGAAGCATGTATAAATACGGCCACCAGCCTGACCAATGTCTGGCCAATCGCAATGCCGCAGTCGATCGGACGTATGCCCGTCCATGCTCAAGCCACACGAATGTGTCAGGCAACACCGTGTCTATAACGCCTGATCCCATGAACCCTGAAGTTTTTAGCCATTGTTGACCTGTCACCGATTGAAACGCTGCATACCGAATCAATCCATGCGGATCACGCCGTATCGAAAATTTGACAATCGCCGCACAGAGGTTGCATGCCCCATCATAAAGAACGACATGTGAATGCAAATGTTCTTCCATAAATTCAGCACCTTCCCGAACACTGGAATGAAAATAAAAAACGCCGCGTAGCAATCTAGATTGCTACCTTCGGCGAATCATCTTTGAAGCTATGGGCCCTGAGGGACTTGAACCCCCGACCAATCGGTTATGAGCCGACCGCTCTAACCAACTGAGCTAAAGGCCCTCAATACGGAATGCTTAGGAGTGAAACATTCAATACTATATCTCATTCCTTCAATCCCTGTCAACCATAATTCCATGAAATACAACATTCACATCATGAATCGAACGCCATATCGACCTTTGCGTGAACTAAAAATTTCTACAGTGTTTGGACTTTCATATCCATAAATCCACCAATCTTCTTCCATTCGTTTGGCAAGCACGCTGGCTTGAAATTTCGTGTTGTATAACCTCATCCAATAAATCCAAGCCATCGTCTTTCACCCCGCGCGCAAACCATTCAAATACTCGTTAGCATTAGGGTGTCCTAAACATTCTATTCGCATGCAGATTATGCTCCGGCTTGTTTCGCCGTCAAATCATCGTTACGTTCTTCTTCGTCTCTGTACTTATGTGCGATACGCCCGGCAGCGGATGCTGCGACACTCGCCACCAAATCATCTAGGAACGTATGCACATGCTTCCCAATTTTGGTGTCTAGTCTCTTAATAATACCCATCTTGTATTTATCCAAGTAACCGAAAGTTGTAACTGCAATACTGCCGTAGCTGAGCACAGATCCAAGCGCTAATGTTTCGTCGCATCCAAACAACCCTTCATCCGCTTGAACCAGTTGTTGCAATGGCTGTGACAACATCCCTCGTTCCGCTAATTCGTCCAGCTCGATGCCTACCAATAATGCATGCTGCATCTCACGTTTCTCTAGCACTCGATTTACGCTCTTCACACAAACATCAAGGGTTAATTCCGGATGGTAAGGAAGCTGCATATCCAACACGATCGCCGCAATCTCATCAACTGTTACGCCCCGACTTGCTAATTTTTCCAGAACGGCCTCATGAATGATTCTACTATGAACGCTCACTAGAATAACCCCTTTCGCTAGATGATTAGATTAACGAGCTAATGGCTCAGGTGTTGCATTAGGTGTCGGATTTTCTCGCATCTGCACCATAAGGGCATCGCCTTCTGTCTGCCATTCTTTGAGCGCTTGTCTCGCTTCTTTCTTGCCTTCCATTACTTCTTGAAATTTCATTTGACCGATGGACTGCACTTCATAAATACTTGGATACTTACGGTAAATTTCCGATTCATCAAAAAGTACCGCCGGCTTCAGTTGTGTGAATGCTTCGACATTATAAGCAAGTCCGGCCTTAGGCTCCACATAATCCTTATGCGACACCAAAGTTCCTATGCTTCTTGACTTCAATCGAGCCCACTCTGGACCGTTAATGAAGGAAATAAATCGCCAAGCATCCTCCGTATTTTGTGCTTTGGCATTGATTCCCATCAACCCATTCATCGTGATAAAACCGCCGATCCCTGGGGCTTGCGGGTGTGTGGGGAGTGTGACCACATCCCAATCGACCGTCTTCATCGACTCGTTGGTTTCTGCCATCTTGTTGGCATTCAAAATTTCGTTAATATAATAGTAATTTGCAATCACCATAGCCACTTTCCCAGAGATAAAATTGTCATAATCGAAAGGTCCAGGTTGCTTATTCGTTGCCTGGCTATAATCAGGAGGCAGAGGGAACAGATTCTTCTTGCGTAATTCCGCCATCTTCTTCCATACTTGTTCCCATTGATCGGAGTCCACCGTCAAGCGATCGAATGCGTCATCATACATCCTTAGCTGCAACGGTTGCGTGTAAATTTGCATCTCCCAGAACGAATCCCCGCCCTGGTAATTGGTGAAAGAGAACCCATACTTGCGGTCTTTACCCTCCCCATTCGCGACTTGCTCAGCAAGGTAAAACACGTCCTCCCATGTCATGCCGTCTGTTGGGAAAGGCACTCCCGCATCGGTAAAAATCGTTTTGTTGTAGAACATCGCAGATGAACTGAACAAGGGTGCGAGTGCATAAAGCTTCCCGTCCGTTGCAACATCCTTAATACCGTCCAAAATTGTAGGCACAATCTTAGTTGTATCGAATTTATCTTTCGTGATATACGGGTCAAGCGGCGCCAATAAGTTATCATTCAGCAGTTCGGGCAATTGCGAATAATCAACGACCACGAGATCGGGCGGATTGTCACCCGCCATCATTTTTTTTAATTCATCCAAAGGATCTTTCTGTTCTGCAGGATTGGGGGCCCCTTCGGTGTAGCGATATTGACCAAAATCTATGGCAGGCACGATCTCAATGCTTATATTCGGATTCGCAAACTCGAACAATTCAGTAAATTGGGAGCGAAACCACTCATCATCGGCACCATAACCCTGTACCGTCGCAATGCGCAACACACGCTTCGTCTCTTCACTCTGTTTCGCATTCGGTAAGCATGCAGTAAGGAATGATAGAAAAAGCAAACCTACAACAAACAACGATACGGAGCGACTGCGTCTTGTAATTAAAGACTGGTACATCACGGTTTCCCCTCCAATGATTTGGGTGCTCGAATCATAATTTTTTCTCCATCACACGCAAGTAAAGCCTTGTTGTCAATCTGTAAAGCATCCAGATATTCTTTGGGAATTTGCAATCGACCTGCTCGATCAATAACTGCGAAAGCTTCATGTTGCTCTCTAAGAATCTGGCGTCCGATGTCTCTATTATAGACGTATGCATCGAGTTCTGGGTTGCGCTTAATAAATTCAGTGCTTGTTAATCCGTTGCGAATAGCCACTACCCGGTCTACCTTACCGGCCAACGCAAGATCATGCGTAACAATCACAATCGTTAAGCCGAATTCTTGATTCATTGTGCGAAAAATGTCCATGATTCGATCCGTCGTTGCAGAATCGACCGAACCTGTGGGTTCATCCGCTAGCAGAAGCGCGGGCCGGTTCGCTAAAGCAATTGCAATGGCCACGCGTTGTTGTTCCCCGCCGGAAAGTTGCTGCAACTTGCTATTCATCCGGTCTTTCAACCCGACCAACTCAAGCAACTGTGTCGCATATTTCTGGTCGAGATTGCCGCTAAGCATCATAGGCATCTCGACATTCTCACGAGCCGTTAGGAAGGGCAACAAATTACGTGCGTTGTTCTGCCAAATAAACCCTGTGGTGCGCCGCTTGTATTCAATTCGTTGTTTTTCAGTCATCCGCAACAAATCCCATTCGCCAACTTTGGCTTCTCCGGCTGTCGGGCGGTCAAGACCCCCCAGAATGTTCAGAACGGTTGACTTCCCACTGCCGCTGTTGCCGATGATCGCCATCATCTCACCGGCTTCCACAGATAAGTTCAACCCTTGTAGCGCGACCACTTCTAGGTCATCGGACTTATAAATTTTGACAAGGCCCTCACAACGAATCAATGGTTACCGCTCCTCTCCCAGTTTTACAGCTTGGTGTACGCGCAATCTGCGAATATGCGTCACCAACAACCCGCCACCAAGCAAGAACATCACCGCGATAACAATATACAATTGTGCAGTGTCCCCTTGGTCAAATACGATGCGAAAAGGCGGCACTTGGTTAGCTGCAGATTCCGTCGTCTGGAGGAACGGCAAAAACAACACACTCACGAGACGGCCCACACTAAAGCCGACCACAATCGATAATCCGGCTGTTAAAGCCTGCTCCATAAACAGCATACCTGTAAGCATTCTTCGCGACAAGCCCATCGTGCGCAGCACCCCGAATTGAACGGCACGGTTGGAGAGATTGAAAAACCAGAACAGCAAATACCCCGCCAATGAAACGAGCACAGAGATCAAAAACCCAAGGCTTAAGATGCCAAAAACGCCACCACGCGCCGGATGTTTGTTCTGTGTAATTAACGCGTTGCGAACATCTTCTACAGATGCGATACGAATACCTTTCTCTTGTAGTTGTTGGATAATGGGTGTTAGCTTTGCGCCGTCTTGCATCTTCAACCAGACTTCATACGGCTGAATTGGAATTTGATCATGGATATAATCCAAATTCGTGATATAGAACGGTACTTCATCTGGATATTGACCTGGCCAATAGGGCAGAATACCAACAATGATAAATTCGACCAGACGACCTTGCATGCTAATGGAAGCCAAATCGCCCGGTTTGAGTTGATATTGATCGGCCAATGTTTGCGGGATGATGACCGATTGCTCATATTGACCCAGCAAATCCAAATATACATACGGATGTGCCGGATACAAGTCGTTGCGCCACCAAGCCACATGGGCGAAATCAACGTTGTCAATCCCAATAACCGTCCCTTGGCCAATCGATTTGCCGGATATGACAGCATTGCCGCGGGTCTGCAATACACGAGCAGCATGTGCAACACCTGGAAGTTCGCGAAACATCTGGAATGGAGGTTCGACATATAACACTTGCTGTAAAGGATTGTTGTTATTATTGTTCGACTGGCGAGGTGGTTCGACCGAAGCTGTGAACCCTTCCCAGACAGTCTGGATCACCACGTCTGAACCGTACTTGTACAATGTTCGTTCCACAGAGTTTTGATCAATGGTACGCGCTGCCGCTGCATTATATACGCCTAATCCGAGCGTAAGAATGAGCAACAACATTAATGGGTGGTATGAGCTTGACGAACGTGTTAATTGAGTCAATGTAAGGTACAAAGGCACAGGAAACCAATATCGGGCTAACCGATTCAATACATTCAGCAGGAGCGGGAACAAGCGTACAAACAACAAACCCAACGTAAAGATGGCCAATGCGGGAATAAAAAACAACGTAGGTTGGACTTGAAGTTGATCCGACGTTAACCCCGTTTGCAGGGAGATCATCCGACGTTCTTGGAACAAATACCAGCCATAACCAACGATACCGAGCAGCACGACATCAAGATACCAACGTTGCCACATCGGAACACGATCCGTACGCGCTTGTTGTTGTCTCCGATCTACAATCGATGAACGGGCAGAAGCAATCGCGGGTATAACACTCGAAGCCATCGCGATGATCACTGCCGCAACACCAAAGAGGATCGCGTCTTGCCCGAAACCAACAGGGATCGACTGCCGGTCCACGAAAGTCAGAAATCCGCTTGCTGACCCAATACTTTTGGCCAAAAACCATCCAAGCATTGGACCTACTACCAATGCCATGCCGCCAAGCGTAAGTCCCTCCAACACGACCAACCCTACAAGTTGTCCAGTAGCGGCCCCACGACTGCGCATGACAGCGATATCCGTGCGGTGGCGATCAAGCGATTGTTTGGCATTCATGGCAATAAAATAAAACACCATTGCAAGCATCGGCATGGCTAACATAAGCAGCAACAACTGCAATTGCATACTCTGTGCGCGAAATTGCTGTAATAACGGCTGGAACGAAATATCCACCTTGGTGTCTTTCAATCGCTGGTACAACTCGATATCCAATCTGGAAAGTGTCTCGTCTAACGACGCAAGCTGCCGAGTTTGAATTTCACGAAGATCGAATGCATAATACCATGTTGCCAAATTGAGCGGCAATGCTTTGCGAACCAGCAGTTCTCGCTTCATGAGAGATTCATCAATGACAAAGGAATTGACAAGACCTTCCAGTCCTTGAAACCAATACGGGTTCGTATCGTCCTTCGGGGTATATGTGCCGACCACCTTCACCCGCAACCGTTCTGTTGCGCCTCGCAAAGGATACCAAAATTCATCACCCACGCGAATGTTGTTTCGGAATGCGCCTTCTTCAAGCACAACAGCTTCAAGCACACCTGATGCGAGGGTAGATGAAGGGAATATTCCATTCGTCAACACAGCATAATCATGAAACTGCGACATGGAAATCATCGTCATCTGCCGTTGCTTGCTCGGGTCCACCCGCGCGGGATCGACGACTGCAACCGACGCGCCTCGCAAAGAGAGTGATTCAACATAAGCAGCGCTAGGGAATTCAATTCGTTGCGGAATTTCTTCCTTGATGAAGCGTTGCGCTTGTTCCAGTGCGTCAATCGCCGTCTTCGTGTTCCCGGTGGATTGGTAGCGGATCAAAAGCGAGCCCGCTGGCATATTGGCACTATTTTCTCGCAACGTGGAAGCTACCAGACGTTTCAAGGCACCATCTGCATACATCGGAATGCTAGTCGTGAACGACACCGCAATAACAAGCCCAAGGAAAGAGGATAATGTTAACCAGCGGGTGTTCCACATTCTGCGGAACATGAATCGCAACAATAGCCAACTCATTATCGACCCACAACTTTCTGTCCAGGCACAAGCCCTTTCACAATTTCAACTTGTGTCGCAGTCTTCATACCTACTTCCACGTCCACTTCTCGCTTGTTGCCTGCATCATCAACCACCTGTACATAACTTCTACCGTTGAATGATCGAAGCGTCGAAGGTGGTATAACGACAACGTTCTCCTTGCGATTGATGATCACGGCGATGCTAAGCGGTGTCCCGCGAGTAACACCTTCAGGCCATCGTTCCAATTCAATAAGAACATCGTCTTTCTGTTCGTTCGGATCGCTCTCGTTATTGGATTTCGCTATCGTCGGGAGTCGGCTGATTTGTCCCTTGTGCGTGCCGGCTGCATTGATGGTCACGAGCGTTTCCATGCCGACCGCCACATTACGAAGCGCATCGGCTGTCAATTCCGCCGCTACTGTCAATTGGTTGAGGTCTGCAACCATTACAACCGGTTCATACGCCTGTATGGTTGCCCCGCGTTTTTTCGATACCGAGATGACGGTCCCAGAGAAAGGCGCGGTTAACTGAGCGTTCGCGATCGCTTCTTCGAGGTCAAGAATCGACGTCTTCTTGAGCTCGAAATCAATCTTGAACTGCTCTAATTCTTCAGGCTCGTAGTCTTCGGCTTTCCTCAAAATTTCAATCAGCTTCAATTCTTCTTTACGAAATTCCAATTTTACCCGTCGCAACTCTCGCACTTTGTCGGCAACATCCAACTCTGCTAGCAACTGACCTTGTTGCACCGCATCACCGGATTCCACATAAATTTCTTTGATCCGTGCACTTGCTGAAACCTTCATAGCCATATCATTGAAGAACAACGTCTCTTCTTGTTCAGACACGATTTTGCCAATGCCTGATTCCCGAATTTCGATCGTCTCTGTCTTCACAAGCACGGTTGGTTTTTCTGATAACTTCGGTGGCGTAATCATCGGCAATGCTTCTTCTGCATCTTCCTTAGGAAGTAAGGAACATCCGGCACTCAAGGATAGTACTAAGGCTAGTGTGACATACAGCGCTGGTCGAACTATGGGCTTAAGAGGCTTGGAACCTGCCGTCCACCATCTCGTATACATGATCAGCAACCTCCAAAATCGTGGGATCGTGAGTCGTCATACATATCGTTAATTTCTCATGGACAATCATATCACGGAAGACGGCCATAATCTGCGCTCCCATCTGGGTGTCCAATTCGGAAGTCGGTTCATCGGCCAAGAGTAAAACTGGTTGATGCGCAATCGCTTTTGCGATCGCCACCCGCTGCTGTTCGCCTCCCGACAATTCAAAAGGGCGGTGCTTCATTCTGCGCGACAAGCCAACCAACTCAAGGCAGTGTGACACCCGTTCTTTCCATTGTTTCCGTGGTATTCCTGCCATGCGTAGCGATAATTCTACATTCTCCCAAGCTGTCAACAGAGGCATTAATGCATACGATTGAAAGATGAATCCCAACTCCCGACGACGAATTTCCGTGCGTTCATCATCATTGAGGGTGTGAAAGGCGTGCGTCTGGAAAAAAATTTCACCTTTCGTGGGAACATCCAATCCGCCTAGCAAATTCAAGAGCGTCGTCTTGCCTGATCCGGATCTGCCTTTCAACATAATCAGCTGCTGTGCAGGAAGATCCAGATCAACTCCTTTGAGCACGTGAATGGGGTGTCCTTGGAGTTCAAATGTGCGTTCAATACCGCGCGCAGCGAGTAAAGTTGCGTTTGTTTTGTTCTCCACGCCTAGTTCATCCCTCCTCCATCCATATTCGATTCGAAACAACAAACTCCTTTACTGCATCTATTGGAAATAAGGACGCAATCTAAGGTCAATCTGATCCAATGCATCGTATGCGATTACAGGCAGAGACGACGAACGCTGCAACCAAGGTACCAAAGCTGTGTTCCATGTCACAATCGCAACAACGTTCTCGAGTTCATGTAATAAGTGAATATCTTGTTCTGAATGAATGAGAACCAACTTCGGATACATCGCCTGTTTCCAACCTTCGATGAGAAT
This sequence comes from Paenibacillus sp., assembly GCA_044353165.1. Taxonomy (GTDB): domain Bacteria; phylum Bacillota; class Bacilli; order Paenibacillales; family YIM-B00363; genus JBILCM01. Next base: position 9,393 of record JBILCM010000037.1, on the reverse strand, counting down.
AATATCGGCTCCCTTCATCCGCTCGATGGCCTCAGCAAGTTCAATGCCGCGTTCTTCGAAGAAAGCCGTGCGCGAGGATGAGACAAGGGCTGTCATGGTAGCGCCGGCTTGCCGATGTTTCCAAGAATCTGTATCCGGAACGTCCGGTTCAAAGTGGTGGGCATCGTGTTTCACCGTCGCCGTGATCATCCCCGCCGCAGACCAACGATCAATGAGCCGACACACCAGCGTCGTCTTACCTGATTTTTTAAATCCCACGATTTGTACAATCAGCGGAATGCCGTTACGTTGAATCATCCGCGGTCACCTCTTAGGGGAATGGTCTGGATGAGCGTTCCTGCCTCTACCCCACTTCCGCCCGGCGGAATGATCAAGAAAGCATCAGCGCCAACACCAGGCAACATTCGGCTTGATTGATCACCTTGTGAGGGGATGGCATAAAGTCGCCCCTCTTCGTTCCACAGCCGTCCGCGGATGAAGCGGGGATAGGCATTCACTTTAGGGAAACGCTCGGCAATAACAGCAGGCCATCGCTGCGGCAATGGATGGGTGCTGCCTTGTATTGCTTGGAGGACCGGCCGTGCTAACAGCTCGAATCCAGCAAAGCAGGCGCCAGGATTCCCAGAAAGCGCAAGCCAAAGTTTTCCGTTCCGATCGGTTGCAGCGGAAGTCACGCTGCCTGGTCGCATGCGAATTTTATGAAACAATAAAGAACCTTCCCATTCGGCAAGGAGCTGCGCCACATAATCATAATCCCCTACCGACACGCCACCGATCGTGATCACCAGATCACTACATGCAAGCGCTTGGCGCACCGTCCGTTCAATCGTCACCCTACAGTCTGGTAAACTCTCATATACCACAGGATTAGCGCCAGTACTGAGCACCTGAGCTGCAAGCATATAGGGGTTGCTGTTGCGAATTTTTCCGGGTTCAAGCGGCGACATCAACGGCAGCAATTCCGAACCCGTTGCAATAATGGCCACATTCGGTTTGCGGTATACGGGCACAGACGCGAACCCGGTAGATGCTAACAATGCAATTTGTGCAGGACCCAGGAAGTCACCTGACGATACGAGTATCTCATTCTGTTGCACGTCGGCACCGATGTCGCTCACATTCGCACCGGGGGCAATCTCTCGTTGAATCATGACGAATGGTGATCCATCGACGGTCTCATCCGTAGTCATCTCCAGCATGACAACCGCATCCGCACACGTTGGCAACATCGCTCCAGTCATGATGCGCATCGCCGTCGTTGCTGAAATGGGTGTTGTCGGCACCGATCCGCAAGGGATTTCACCGATCACGTGCAGACGCGTCGGTCGATCGTTGTTTGCTCCGTGTGTGGAATGGGCAATGATCGCATATCCATCCATGCCTGATCGGCGATAATGCGGTATCGGATCTGGCGCACGCACGTCCGTCGCACATCTTCGACCGTAGCTGTCGATCAGCGCAACATCCTCGATCGTCATGCATTGAACTTGTTGTAACAGTCGTTGTTGCGCGTCTTCGAGCGAGATGGCAACGCGTCCGCGGGGTGAATGGGAGTTCACAGGTGCACGTTCTTGTGTCACGCCATTATCCTCCGCTCACAGGCGGAATAAGCGCAATTTCATCGCCATCGTAAATTACGGTTTCTTCATTGGCGAATTTCTGATTGACGGCCGCAAAACAAAGTTGTAACGCGGATTTCGCTTCAGGATATTGTTCTCCTAACGCACTTCGCACATCTGCAACTTTCACCGGCAACGTCAAGTCAATCGTGATGCTTGACTCCCCTAACGCCTCCGCCAAGCCTGCAAACACCCATATTTTCATTGTTAACTCTCCATTCCATCAAGCGATTTACAGTCTAGAAGACGCTCCAAACGACAAGCAAACCTATAATCTTGAGGTGTGTTCATGTTGATAAAACTGAGCCCACGGGGGTCGCGAATACATAGCTGGTCTTGTGTCACTTCAAGACAATCGAGCTGTTTCACCCATTCCATCACTTTACGGCCACCTGAGGCCTGATACGTAACAAGCGAAGATCGGGTAGATCGGCGATAGACGGCGAACAACGGGTGACTGCGTCCTTCCCACACAGGGTAAGCGCATTCGGCCATTCCGCGTTCACACATATCAAACAGCAGCTCCGCTACATTCCACTGAACAAAAGGCATGTCCGTTGCCGCCACAAGGTTATATTCGAACGGACTGGCTTGTAAACCGACCTGTAAACCCGCTAATGGACCACAATCACGGTTCTCATCACGTAAAATCTCGCACTTGGGTTGTTGGATCACAGAGGGCGGTAACAAACGTATTCCCTCGCGCTGTTCATCCGTAGGGTATGCGAGAATGATCCAGATTTTGTCCACATGCAAAGATAAACGTTCGATCATGCGCTCTAGCACAGTCGCCTGTCCAACGCGCAACAACCATTTGTCCGAACCCATACGTCTTGATTGTCCGCCTGCCAGTAGGATGGCACCGCGTCCCACCGAATCCACCCCTCAACGCTGAAACTTGCTTTATTTCTCTTAGCATAACATGTTTTTACGTATCGTGAATCACTTGTTTATGCGCTCCACAAACCGAAGTGAAATCTGGTCACGGATGAATGTCACATCAGGCACTTCTTTCCACGCAATATGCTTCAACAAGCCCGCAGCAGATGTATCCCCTTGCTCGATCGACTGTTTTGCGAAGGGAGCGCATGATTTATGGTAGACAGCATGCAAGGGATGCAACTCCCCGTTCACACAAGGCACCGCGGCTTGCATCTCATCATCGAGCGCATCAAAACATCGCTCCGCCGCTGACGCTGAAATATAAGGCATATTCCCGCCAACGATCCATAACACTTGCTCTGTTGACAACATGAACCCCGCGTGCATACCCACCTGCGGACCCGATTTGTCGTAATAATCCGTTATAATTCGCACGTCGCGATCTACAGTTCTAAGATAAGGTTTGGGGTCATTCGTCACGATGATGATCTCGTTGCAACATTTGCGCATCTCACGCACTTGATGTTCGACCACTGTCACATCGCCCAAGCGTTGAAGCGCCTTGGGTATGCCATTGATTTGTTCCTCTGTCCCCCCGGCCAGTATGACACCCGTCCGCATCGTTTCCCACCTCATTGAATATGATGATCCTATTAAACCATTCAGATATGAATTTAGCTGTGAAATCGGTCACAGTGATTTAAATCACACATCAAAAAGAAAAATTGTAGTATGATAGAGCATATCGTGCTTAAGAGGTGAATGAAGCATGCCCGTCCATGAGATGCGGAACACGTCAAGTTTTTCAGAAGAAAACTTTCAACGGCTTCGAAACATTATGTACGAGATAAAAATCGAAGCTGGCGCTCACTTATTCTGGGAGGGCGATATGGCTGATAAGCTCTACTACGTCATCCAAGGTCGCGTCAAAATTACCAAGACTTCCGATGAAGGAAGAGAATTGATCTTATATATGTATCAAGAAGGTGACCTGTTCGGCCAAGTAGATCCGTACCAAGATTCAACCCAAGGATTTCATGCGCAAGCGGTCGAATCATGTGTCATCGGTCAAATCCAGAAGAAAGATTTGGAAGTTCTGCTATGGCAACACGGAGACCTCGCGATTGAATTTATGAAATGGATGGGTCTCATGCACCGCACGACGCAGACGAAATTCCGCGATCTGATGATGTTCGGGAAATCAGGCGCCCTTTGTTCCCTGCTCATACGGCTGAATCATACGTACGGAACGCCACATACAACAGGAACGTTCATCACGAAGAAACTGACGAACACTGAACTTGCTGATATGATCGGTGCCACTCGCGAGAGTGTGAACCGGATGCTCGCGGATTTGAGGGTAGCCGATGTGATCGCCTACGACAGTGGACATTTTATTATTAAGGACTTGCAATATTTGAAAGATATATGTCACTGTGAGAATTGCCCGAAGGAAATATGTCGTGTATAAATCAACAACCTCTCACCCGTTGTATGGGATGAGAGGTTGTTTCGTTGCGTTACGCTAAGCAGGTTTGCAGCCAAATCGGAACAACTTGACGGCAAAGGCAATGCGTTGTTCCAGATCATGCTCGGAAAAATGAGGATCAAACAGAATATCCATCTTAAATACGTCCAGAATCCCGATGAAAGACTTTGCATGCAGCCCCGCATCTTCCACACCCATCTCTTCGAGCGACTGGGCAACGGTTGTCGTGTAGTTTTCCATGAATGTGCGCAACGCCTCCATCAAGAACCATTCGTTATTCTGCGCATGAAAGAACGTTCTCGTATACTGCTTCACTCGAAAATAATACGAAAGATGATGGCGGGCAATGATATCAAGCCGTTCATCAAAACTGTTCTCATGCTGCAATAAAAGACGAAGTTGCTGCACATATCGCGTGAACTCACGCACTGTCATTGCTGTGTACAACTGCTCTTTACTAGAGAAGTAGAGGTACAGCGTTCCTTTGGCGATCCCTGCTTCTTCTGCAATATCGGACATTTTGGTTTCAAAAAAACCTTGGGTACCGAAGAGCCGGAACGCTACATCAAAGATGGATTCCAGTTTTTCGTTATTTTGTGCAGCGCTCACGATCCCCCTCCTCCCCTATGCGTCAAAACACTGATTTGTTTAGGCAACAAGGTTGCGCTGCTCACGCTTGTGTTGGCGATAGAAGGCAATCTCGTATACAACAGGTAAGAAAATGACTGTGAGTAATGTCGAAGTTGTCAAGCCGCCAACAACAACGACGGCAAGTCCTCTGGAGATCAACCCACCTTCAGGTGTTGAGAAGACGAGCGGCAAGAGCGCAGCAATCGTAGCAATCGCCGTCATAAGAATCGGGCGAAGGCGTGTTTTGCCAGATTCGATCAGCGCATCACGAATCGTCATACCGCTATCGCGGTTTTGGTTGATTCGATCCACCATCACAATGGCGTTGGTCACGACGATCCCGATCAACATGAGCAGTCCGATCATCGCCGACATCGACAGCGGCTCCCTTGTAACAACGAGACCCAGCAATGCGCCAATCGGAACGAATAGCAACGAGGTCATAATGATGAACGGAACCCGCGCTTTCCCGAAGAAAATAAGCATGGTGAGATACACAAGACCGATCGCGATAATCATTGCAATTCCTAAATCGATGAAAGTTTGGATCGTCTCATCGCTACCGCCACCAGATTCAAGTGTAACGCCTTCTGGCAATTGTAGTTTTTTGACTGCATCAACAACTTCTGCCGACACAAGGCGGATGTCGTTGCCTTGCACTTCTGCCGATATCCGTGCGTACACGCGTTCGTTCAATTTCTGAATCGAAGTATAAATTTCTTCTTTCTCGACAGTCGCCACATCACTTAATTTCATGGGTCCCATCTGTCCGAACAACATCAAATTCTCTAGCTCCGCTTTCCCTTGCATAGGCTTGTCGTAGCTTAGGCGAATTTCCTGATCTTGACCGTCTAGCATGAACGTACCTGCATTCACAGGTCGTGTGCGGTCACTAATGAGGCCAAGCACAACAAATGAGGAAATTCCTGCTTCCTTCATCTTCGTTCCGTCTAATTTTACGGCCCATTGTTCTTGCTTTTCTTGCATGTTATTCGTGACTTTCTTCAAATCGCTGCGTGAAGCCATTAATTGTTCCACTTGATTCGCGGCGGCTTCCAGTTTCGTTAAATCATTCGAGAACAAGTCAATGTTCACATTGTTGTTCGCAGGTGGTCCGCCGCCACCTTGTTCCTGCACACTCCACTCGGAACCAGGTGCCTTAGCCTCAAGAATCGTTTGCAATACCTTGTCAATATTTTTAGTCTCTACGTCAACATCTGCGCCTTCAGCAAGTTCAATGAAGTATACAGCACGGTTAGGCAACGAAGAACCTGTCGCAAAATCAAAGCTGCCAATGGTAGCAAAACGTTTCTCCAATTGATCACTTTTTTCTTGCAATTTTTCTTCGATCATCATCGACACTTCGCTCGTGCGCTGTAATGTCGTCGATGGTGGAAGTTCAACGGTGACGTTCAAAATTTTCACCTTCTCATTCGGCAAGAACACGAAGCCGACATTGCTGACCGCATACAAACCACCGGAACCGATCAGCAATAACACCGCTGCAAGTAACACAAGGGCTTTGCGCTTGAGCGCAACACGGATAATGGACTCATACCATCTCACGTAGAATGGTTCTTTATCTTGCTCTTCATGCATCTTAATGAACGAAACTCTAGCCAAGACGGGCACAATGGTGATAGCGACAACCAATGATGCCAGCAAGGCGACAACGACGGTTAAGGCAAAAGGTAAGAAAAATGCCCCGGTAATGCCGCCAACCAAACCGAGCGGCAAGAATACAACTACCGTCGTGATCGTTGATGAAAGAATAGCACTCATCATTTCTTTCGTGCCATCCATCGTCAGTGCGCTGCGGTCTGCTCCTGGATTCAGCTTGATTTTGCGGTATATATTTTCAATAACGATAATACTGTCATCCACAACCCGGCCAACGGCAACCGTCATTCCCGCCAAACTCATTACGTTCAGCGTTAAACCCCACCATTTGAGAAAAATAGCGGCAATCAATAGAGAAAGCGGAATGGAAAGAATCGCAATGAGTGTAGCTCGCAGATTACGCAAGAACACAAGCACCGTTAATGCAGCGAACAAGGCGCCGAACAAGCCTTTAGATATGAGATCACTTATGGAGCTCTTCACAGCTGCCGCTTGGTCGAAGATCATGACATACTCGATTTTTTCGTTATACGAATCGAGCGTTTCAATGACGCGGTCTGCAACTTCCACCGTGTTGGCATCCTGTTTTTTGTTAATCAAGAGCGCAATGCTGTCTTTCATGTTGTATCGAGCAATCTCTGCGCGTTCGGAGATGACTTGCACTTGTGCAATATCCGATAATTTCACTATTTGTCGAGTCGTAGGTGAAGTTAAAGTAATGGCTTTCAGTTCGTCGATCTTCTCAATCTTCTGTTCAATGTGCACTGGAACGATGACCGATTCCTCGGTAACTGCACCTGCCGGGAACGAAAAGAATGAATTGTTTATGTTTTCTTTGATCGTGTTAAGGCCGATGCCGGCCATGATGGCTTTGTCTTTATTCACAACAATTTGTAAGTATTCTTGGTCCACAGCGGAAATCGCGGCTGAGTTGACACCGTCGATTTTCTCAAGTTCGGGTTTTAATGTATCTGTCACCCAATCGGCAATATTCCCTTCCTCTTTCGGAAATACAGCCATCGTCAAAACGGGAATCGCAGAGAATGAGAAGCGGTTCACTGCAGGTTCGATGACATCTTCAGGCAATGTGACCTTGCCGATAATATCATTCACTTCTTGTGTAATTTTGTCCATATCAGAACCGATCGGGAAAGTCATCTGAATGCGTGATACACTTTCCAATGATTGGCTGGTTACGTTATCAACACCCTCCACACCCTTGAGAAGTTTCTCCATCGGTGCGGTAACCCTCGCATTCACATCTTCAGCAGAGGCACCTGGGTACACGGTCGTAATGGACAATTGCGGGAATTCAATATCCGGCAACAAATCCGACTTTAACCCCAGGAAGCTATAAACTCCCCCTCCGATGAGTAAAACCGCAATAATTAAAACCGCTGCTGCATTCTTCAAACTAAACTTTGTTAAAAATGACATGCTTCACCTCTCCTATCCGTTGGTATGGATGAACGCTCGTTGCTTAATAGATGACTGACCAGTCGGTCATTACATATACTACTTATCTGTATAATGTTTGTCAAGTTTAAATGGATTGTTTGTATAATCTTTTGTTGCGACAGCAACACAAAAAAAGCCCCAGCGAGTGCTTGGGGCAAAGAAGAATGCTCTTCTAGGCGTAGAACGTCTCAGGGTTGTTACGCCATGCTTGCAGTGAGGCAACATCTTCAGGATGAATGCGCCCGATCCGCAAAGCTGTGTTGATCAACGCCGTGTAGTTGGAGAGCGTATGTAACGGAATATGATGGGCATTGAATGCAGCCTCTGCTTTACTGAACTGGTAGGAGAAAATGGCCAGCACCGCAAGCACATGCCCTCCCGATTCATTCACCGCTTGGGCCGCTTTCAAAGAGCTTCCTCCTGTAGAGATCAAGTCTTCGATGACTATCACTTGCTGACCTCTGCCCAATTCACCTTCGATCAAATTCATTTTGCCATGGCCCTTCGCCTTGTCTCGAATGTAGATCATTGGTAAATTTAATTTCTGTGCCACCCATGCTGCATGGGGGATGCCCGCAGTAGCTGTCCCGGCAATCACTTCAGCTGCAGGATAGCTGGCTCGAATGATCGATGCAAAACCATCCGCGATGTGGTCTCGAATAAGCGGATGCGACATCGTTAATCGGTTGTCGCAATAGATGGGAGATTTGATCCCACTCGTCCACGTGAACGGATCGGTGGGGCGAAGCGAGACTGCGCCGATGGAGAGCAAGTCTTCGGAAATTTGTTGTTCTAGCAACGTAGCAACCCCCTATTCTTCATAAGCACCGTCTTTGATCTCTTCAACAATGCGCTCCAAAGCGGCTCTTGGATCGGGTGCGCCTGTAATTGCCCGTCCAATCACAAGATAATCCGAGCCGTTACGTATAGCCGTCGCAGGCGTCATGATTCTAACCTGATCATGCGCATCAGCACCCTGGGGTCGAATCCCTGGCGTGACGGTCACGAACGATGGGCCGCAACCCGCTTTAATTGCAGAGGCTTCATGTGCCGAACAAACGACGCCATGCAATCCCGCAGCTTGGGCAAGTTTCGCATAATGAACGACGCAGGAAGCGAGCGGCATGGCGATGCCGATTTCCTCACGCAACATCACCTCGCTGGTGGATGTCAACTGCGTGACCGCAATGAGTATCGGCCGTTTAGCCACTGTCCCTATCTGTGCACAGCCTTCTTCGAACCCTTCAAGCGCAGCACGCATCATCACCGTTCCGCCTGCCGCATGAACATTCAACATATCAACGCCAAGCCGAGCTACCGCTTTGGCCGCACTGCGGACCGTGTTCGGAATATCATGCAACTTCAAATCGAGAAAGACGCAATGACCTTCGCCTTTCAACCTATTTACAATGTCGGGTCCCGCACTGTAGTACAACTCCATCCCCACTTTAAACCAGCAAGGAATACCACGGAACTTCTCGACAAGTGCCCTTGCTGCTTCCGGTTCAGCAACATCAAGGGCGATCACAATCGGTAACACATCAGATGCATGGAATGATGATCCGCTCATGTGTTGGAACCATAAAACCCAGGCATCGGCGTGGAAGAAAAGTTGATCGCTTGCAGCATCGACAGCAACGCCCTTACAGTATCCAATGATGTCATACAAACGACACCATTCTCCACAGCTTCACG
>JBILCM010000036.1:0-20369 GCA_044353165.1 Paenibacillus sp. | reverse complement strand
GCTGAGGATCTTGTCTCCGACCAATATCGTACGTATCGAGAAATCATACGCCAGCTTGCTAAAGAAGGCATTTCCATGATTTCCGAATATGATGAATTGAATGCGGCACAGCACAAAGAAATGGACATTTTTTTTCACGAAATCATTTTCCCTGTGTTGACACCTATGGCTGTAGACCAGAGCAGGCCGTTCCCGCTTGTCCACAGTCTAGGTGTTTATTTAGCTGTTGTGCTCCAGAGGGAGGGTGACATCGGGAATGAGCCGTTCTTTGCGATTGTGCAGGTGCCGTCGAACTTACCCCGCTTGGTGGAAGTGCCACATCGCCGCAATAGCAAAAAAATTGAATTTATTTTCATCGAAACGATAATCAAACAGCATATCCAAACGCTATTTTCGGGATACATCCCGTTATCGGTACATATGTTTCGCTTAACACGGAATGCGGATTTGACATTGAATGAGGAAGGCGCAGAGGATCTACTTGAAGAAATTGAGCGCGAGTTGCATAAGCGCAAGTGGGGAGCGCCGGTCCGACTTGAGACGGAGAAAGGTATTCATCCTTTCGCGTTAGAAATGTTACAGATCGAATTTGAGATCAATGAACACATATTCCATATCGATGGGCCTGTTGATATTTCATGTCTGATGCGCTTTGTGAACAATCTTACAGGATTAGAATATTTGCGATACCCCATCGTCCAACCGTCATATCCGATGGAATTCAAAGAAGAAGAGGATTCGCCTGATTCCATGTTCGCGTTACTTTCCCGACAAGATGTTTTATTGCATCACCCGTATGAATCGTTTGATCCTGTGACTCATTTTGTCATGCATGCAGCGCAGGATCCCAAAGTGCTCGCGATGAAGATGACACTGTATCGCGTCAGTGGGAACTCTAGATTGGTTCAATCCCTTGCAGTTGCTGCGGAAGCGGGTAAGCAGGTGACGGTCGTCGTGGAACTCAAAGCGCGATTCGATGAAGAACGCAACATTGCTTGGGCACGACGCTTGGAGAAAGCAGGTTGCCATGTGGTCTATGGACTTGTGGGACTCAAGACACATGCAAAATTGCTGCTTGTCGTTCGCCAAGAAACGACCGGATTACGCAGATACATCCACGTAGGTACCGGAAATTATAATGATTCTACGGCCAAACTGTATACCGATGTCGGATTATTCACGAGCGACCCCGTCATAGGTGAGGATGCCTCCGCTTTGTTTAACGAGATGACAGGTTATTCTGCTCCCCGCCACTGGAAAGCGTTAGGTGTTGCGCCCACGGATTTACGCGATCAGTTATTTCAATTGATTCGCCGCGAGTCAGCACATGCCAAAGCAGGAAAACCCGCACGCATCATTGCCAAAATCAATTCTTTATCCCACAAGGAAATGGTCGATGCATTGTACGAGGCAAGTCAAGCAGGCGTTGTGGTTGAGTTGATTGTTCGCGGCGTTTGTTGTTTGCGTCCGGGTGTAACCGGGATATCAGAAAACATACGTGTTATTTCGATTGTGGATCGATTCTTGGAGCATTCCCGTATCCTTTACTTTGAGAATGCTGGGGATCCCGAGGTGTATATCACCAGCGCAGATTGGATGACACGCAATTTAACGCGCAGGATTGAATTGATGTGTCCCGTCTATGATCGAAAACACAAGCAAAGTTTAATTCAGATGTTACAACTGTGTCTTGAAGACAATGTGAAAGCGCGCGAATTGCAGACGAGCGGCATGTACTCGCGCGTACGCAATGATCGCCCCCCGCTTCGCAGTCAATTTGCTGCGCTGAAGGTTGATCGTTGGAAAGTGTATTAATTGAATCGTTTATGCATGCTGTATTCGCAATTTGATTCCCCAAATTTTCTGAATGTCTTTGCCGAGGGCATCCAATTCCCGACGTTCGATCGACCACTCTTTGTGAGCTGTGATGGTGAATTGCAATTCACGTCCGTTGGGGTGGGCGACAATTTCCTCAATGGGCTGTGTTTCACTGCGATCACATGCAGCGGCCAATTGCAACAAGGAACCTAGCTTGGTCACTAAAGTAAAATCAGATTCGGTTACCAGATCTTTGTAATTTAGCATCATGGTTCTTGTTCGTTTCGTGCTCCGAAACGATGCAATGAGCGCACAAAGCAGAATCTCCCGATGTGACAAACCATCGATCCGTGAATGCATCATCAGATAGAAGGTGTGGTGGGAGTAGTTGTAATAGTGGATAGAAATACCGATCCGGTACAACAGGGAAGCCACATGCAATAATGTTCCAGCACGATCGCTCAATCCATGCACAGAGCGCAAATCAGTGAACAATTTCATTGCGATGCGCTCCACTTGGAGCACGTGCGAGAGGGACACTGTGGGATGAAGTGCTAATAAATTTTGCACGCTATGTTCGAGCACATCGCTAAATTGCGGTGCGTCCGGACGCAACGTCTCGAAAAAAATGCCATCCCGCAATCCAGAGCCGCTGACAACCAACTGAGAAGCATGGCAAATACGGAACAATGTTTGCAGAATGATCAATCCTGGCAAAATAATATCGGCGCGATCTTTAGACAAGCTTTCGATGTTTTTCCGCTCCTCGAAAGGCACACTGTTCAATTTACTCAACCATTGTTCCACATCATTCGCTGTCATCAGGTAATTGTGTAGTAAGGGGAACGCGTATTTGCGTCGAGATTGATCCAATTTGCACAGGGATCGAACGGTGCCGCCTAATCCGATCATCGGCAAGCCGGGGCTAATGTTCAACCAAGATTGTTCCAATGCGGTGCGCTCCACCAATTCAACAATGGCATATCCACTTTTGGGGTCGATGTTCCCATCTTTGCCGAATTGTTGCATCATATTCACAGCTCCGAATGGAAACGAGATGCTTCGAACGAGACTTCGCTTGCGAAACAAAGAGACTTCGGTACTCCCCCCACCGATGTCAATCAGAAATCCATCTTCAATAGTAAGGGTATTAATCATTCCAAGAAATCCGAGTCTTCCTTCTTCTTCCCCCGACAAAATTTCAACACGTTGACCTGTTCGTTCTGTAAGTTGTTGTCCAATCCACGCGCTGTTGGATGCGTTACGTATAGCCGCTGTGGCAACCATTCGTATGTTGGAAACTTGTTGTGCAACGCATAGCAACTTGAAACGACGGAGAATGTTCGTAATATCCTGCAAATCCTTCTCTTTCAAACTACCGTCTTCATGCGCCCGCGCGCTTAACCGTGCTGACTCTTTGGATTCATCGATGATCCGATAAGCGCCAGATTCTGTAATTTCGTATATGACCAGACGAATTGAATTCGATCCGATGTCAATAATGCCAATACGCCTCATGCTTTTCTGTTCACTCCCGGATGAAACTCATATCTATCCCTTTCATCATTGTAATCGAGTTTTGAGCGAAGGCAAATGTGTATGAAAGTGCGCATGAAAAATACTTTATGATCCCGATAATGAAGTTTTATGCCGTTGTCGGTTTCTTTATGGTCCGTAATTCGATATGATAAAACAATATGATAAAGGAGTGTGCATGTTATGACAGCTACCAAGGGACTAGAAGGCATTGTCGCAACGACATCTTCAGTCAGCTCGATCATTGATGGGGTGCTCACGTACCGCGGGTATAACATTGATGATCTTGCGGATAACACGTCGTATGAAGAGGTCGTTTATTTGTTGTGGTATGGGAAGCTTCCTACACGCTCGGAGTTGCAGAGTCTGCATCAGGAGTTAAGTGCGAATGCATCCATCCCGTCACAAGTTATCGATCTGTTACGCCATTGTCCAGCAGATGCGAATTCGATGTCTGTATTGCGTACGGCAACGTCTGCATTGGGGTTGTACGATGCACAAGCCCATGAGATGAGCATGGAAGCGAATCGCAGTATCGCGATCCGCTTGCAAGCGCAAATTCCAACCATTGTCGCTGCGTTCGCTAGAATTCGTCAAGGGTTAGAGCCGATGGCTCCGAAATCAGGGGCAACGATTGCGGAGAATTTCCTGTATATGCTTACGGGCAAAGAGCCGGATCAAGTGGCGATCAACGCTTTGGATAAAGCGCTCGTTCTGCATGCCGACCACGAATTGAATGCATCTACGTTCGCTGCGCGTGTCACCGTCGCTACGTTGTCTGACATGTATTCGGGTGTGACTTCAGCTATAGGGGCGTTGCGAGGACCTTTGCACGGCGGCGCGAATGAAGCGGTGATGGCGATGCTTGAAGAGATTGGCACGATGGACAATCTTGAGCCGTACATATTGGACAAGCTGAACAACAAAGAAAAAATTATGGGCTTTGGACATCGTGTCTATAAGAATGGGGATCCGCGTGCGAAGCATCTTCAGCAGATGTCTTATGAATTAGGCCAATTGACAGGCGATACGTTGTGGTATGACATGTCCGTTCAAATCGAAGAGATGGTCACCGGCATGAAAGGATTGAAACCGAACGTCGATTTCTATTCCGCATCGACATACACGGCGCTTGAAATACCGCGCGACCTATTCACACCGATTTTTGCCATCTCTCGTGTTTCAGGATGGACCGCTCATATACTTGAACAGTATGAGAATAATCGCTTAATCCGTCCACGTGCAGAATATACCGGACCCGTGGAGCAGAAAGTGATTCCGATTGACCAACGTCAGTAAAAAAACCGTTTTCTAGGAGGAGCATTCCAAATTATGGTTCAATTCGAACATTACTCCCTTCCAACCGAAGGTGACCGCATTACGATTGACACGGATGGCAAGCTGCAAGTGCCGAATCATCCGATCATTCCCTTCATTGAAGGTGACGGCACAGGCCCTGACATTTGGGCCGCATCCAAGCGCATTCTAGACGCAGCAGTAGAGAAGGCATACCGAGGCGAGAAGAAAATTGCATGGTATGAAGTGTATGCAGGCGAGAAATCATACAACCAATTTTCGTCTTGGTTACCGAGCGACACGTTGACAGCCATTCGAGAGTACATTGTCGCGATCAAAGGCCCGTTGACTACACCTGTAGGTGGCGGAATTCGTTCGTTGAACGTGGCATTGCGCCAAGAATTGGATTTGTACGTGTGTCTGCGTCCCGTTCGTTATTTTCAAGGCGTTCCATCACCCGTGAAGCGTCCAGAACTCGTAGATATGGTCATTTTCCGTGAGAATACAGAAGATATTTATGCGGGAATTGAGTATCAAGCGGAGTCTGTCGATGTGAAGAAAGTGATTGCCTTTTTGCAGAATGAGATGGGCGTGAAGAAAATTCGTTTCCCCGAAACATCCGGAATCGGGATTAAGCCGGTGTCAAGAGAAGGCTCCACGCGACTTGTCCGTGCTGCCATTGAGTATGCGATCAAACATGGACGTAAGAGCCTTACCCTCGTGCACAAAGGGAACATCATGAAATACACGGAAGGCGCGTTTAAAAATTGGGGATATGAGCTCGCAGAAAAAGAATTTGGCGATCACACATTCACATGGGAGCAATATGACCGCATCAAAGCTGAACAAGGCGCTGATGCAGCGAATGCCGCACAGAAAGCCGCGGAAGCTGCAGGTAAAGTGATTGTGAAAGACGCAATCGCAGATATCGCGTTACAACAAGTATTGACGCGTCCAACGGATTTTGATGTCATTGCAACGTTGAATTTAAACGGTGATTATCTCTCCGATGCGCTAGCGGCGCAAGTCGGCGGGATTGGGATTGCGCCAGGCGCAAACATTAACTATGTCACCGGACATGCCATCTTCGAAGCTACACATGGAACAGCGCCGAAATATGCCGGCCTTGATGTCGTGAACCCAGGCTCAGTCACCCTCTCAGGCGTGATGATGCTTGAGCACTTGGGATGGCTTGAAGCAGCCGACATGATTTACAAAGGGATGGAGAAGACGATTGCCGACAAGACAGTCACGTATGATTTTGCGCGTCTGATGGACGGTGCTCGCGAAGTGAAAACTTCAGAGTTTGCTGATTTGATTATCAAAAATATGGGCTAATACACGAGAGATGATCACGGGAGGTCACATAAACTATGTCCATTCGCCGGAATAAAATTACCGTTGTTGGTGCCGGTTTCACAGGTGCAACAACGGCGCTGATGCTCGCACAGAAAGAACTTGGGGATGTCGTGTTGATCGACATTCCACAGCTTGAAAATCCAACCAAAGGGAAAGCGCTCGACATGCTCGAGACGTCCCCTGTGCAAGGGTTTGACAGCAAAATTGTTGGCACGTCCTCTTATGAAGATGCGGCAGGATCCGATGTTGTCATTATTACAGCAGGGATTGCACGCAAGCCGGGCATGAGCCGCGATGATCTTGTCAATACGAACGCAGGCATCGTCAAATCCGTCTGTGAACAAGTAAAGGTCAAATGTCCGAATGCGTATGTCATCATCTTGAGCAATCCGGTCGATGCGATGACGTATGTAGCTTATCAGACGTTGGGTTTCCCCAAAAATCGCGTTATCGGCCAATCCGGTGTTCTTGATTCAGCTCGCTATCGCACGTTTATCGCGCAAGAGTTGAACGTTTCGATGGAAGATATCGTGGGTGTTGTGCTTGGGGGCCATGGGGATGACATGGTGCCGCTTGTACGTTATACGTCTGCTGGCGGTGTGCCCATCGAGAAGTTGATCCCACAAGAACGCATTGACGCCATTGTGCAACGAACACGCACTGGCGGCGGTGAAATTGTGAATCTATTAGGGAACGGGAGCGCGTACTATGCCCCTGCCGCTTCACTTGTTCAGATGACGGAAGCCATTCTCAAGGATAAGAAGCGAATTCTTCCTACGATCGCACTCCTCCAAGGCGAATATGGGTATCAAGATTTGTTCATGGGTGTGCTGACTGTCCTTGGCGGCGATGGGATCGAGCGGATTATCGAAATTGAGCTTACGCCTGAAGAACGCGCTGCTCTTGACAAATCCGCTGAATCCGTTCGCAATGTGATCCAAGTGGTCACAGGCTGATCAATCGGTACAATCTTCATTACGAAAAACTCCCTAGGCATCGTCTGGGGAGTTGTTGTTTACTTGCGCTAATTGAGATGAGTACAGAGCTGCGATATACTAGGGAAGGTACAATATTCGTAATCGAACGGAGGCATCTCATGAACTTGAATTTGATTTATTTCGTACATGTGCTTGGATCGTTAACGGTAGGATTTTATTTATTGCTGCCATTCGTTGTAGCCACCATCCGCAAGATGCAGCCTGCTGCACAAGCTGGCTTCGCAGCAGGCTTGAACCGTCTAAATCGGATCGGTCAATGGTTATTGATTGTCCAGTTTTTGACCGGCGGATATATGATCAGCCAGTTCGATTTATCCGTTGCATGGATGGTCGTTGTAATTGTCGTATTTTTGCTCCTCGGAGCGGTATCCGGCATGTTGGGTGCACCGCTGAAGCGGATCATCAAAGCAGGTACAGAGGGCAAGTCGGTCGAAGCGAAAGATACGTCTCGCTTGTTGATTTTTAGCACCATTGCTGCCGTTTCTGTATTTATCCTCGTGTTGCTCATGTTTTTCCCTGATTTGATCTAGGCTTGATTGTATCCTCACGATAGTTCATCCAACGTTTTTTCAACACTCGGGGCTAGATGCGTCAGGAAGTACTCCACTTCTGGCATCTTAAGCGCAACCAGCGCAGCCTCGATTTGTTGTTTGGCGACAACAAACTCCCGGTTGCCTGCGGTAAGTTCGGTGGCGCATTTCAGATAAGCATCCAGAAGATCCGCTGCTTTCACGTACCGGTACACATCATCTTTCGAAGAGGACGTTTTCCCTTGTAACAGCGGCGCATACACCTCTCTCAACGCATCGGGCACAAGATTGGTGAGCCGTTCAGCGGACAACCGTTCAATTTCGCGAAAATTGTGTAGGATTTCCTGGTTGTGATGCTTTACCGGCGTAGGGATATCGCCTGTAAACACTTCAGAAGCATCATGGAACAGCGCTCGCACAGCCAATTCTGCGGGATCTGGACCATCATGCCGATGCAGTACCTCGCGTGCAATTGTGCCTAATGCGTGTGCCAATAACGCGACGTGGTAGGAATGTTCAGCTACATTTTCCCTGACGACATTGCGCATCAAACTCCACCGTTCGATGTAGCGAAGCCGATATAAATATGCAAAAAAATGATTGTCCATCGGACAGCCTCCCTTTATTAATTTCTTGTAAACGTCATCGTAAGACAAGAAATGACATCAACAATTGTGATATAGTATAAGTACAATTATAAATGCTCGAGAGGGGATTCACCACAACGATGCAAGGTTTCGAACAAAGCATATACAATTTGATTGTCGAGACGTCTGCGCACCTTCCAGCAGATGTTCGTCGCGCGATCAAAGACGGTGCGAAACGCGAGAATGCGGGCACCCGTGCAGCGCTCTCCATGGAGACCATCACAAGAAATATTACAATGGCGCAAACGAATGTTTTGCCGATTTGTCAAGATACGGGCATGCCCACGTTCATTCTGCATACACCTGTTGGTGCGAATCAGATTCAGATGAAACAGGCGATCCGCAACGCGATTGCGAGAGCGACGAAGGACGGCAAGCTGCGGACGAATTCCGTAGATTCGTTAACAGGTGCCAACTCAGGAGACAATCTGGGTCCTGGCACGCCGGTGATTCATTGTGAGCAATGGGAACGTGAAGAGATAGAAGTCAGACTCATTCTCAAGGGCGGTGGCTGTGAGAATAAGAATATTCAATACAGTCTGCCCACAGAGTTGGATGGCCTCGGCAAAGCAGGACGCGATTTGGATGGCATACGCAAATGTATTCTCCATGCCGTATACCAAGCACAAGGTCAAGGGTGTAGCGCAGGGTTTATTGGCGTCGGAATCGGTGGTGATCGAACCTCGGGGTATGAGCTAGCCAAGCAGCAGCTATTCCGCTCCGTGGATGATGTCAATCCGCATGAAGATCTGCGCAAGCTTGAAGTGTACATTATGGAGAAAGCGAATGAATTGGGCATTGGCACGATGGGATTCGGTGGGGAAGTGACGCTGCTCGGTTGTAAGATCGGGGTCATGAACCGTCTGCCTGCGAGTTTCTTTGTATCCGTGGCCTACAACTGTTGGGCATTCCGTCGCCAAGGTGTAACGATTGATCCCAGTACCGGCAACATTCGTTCCTGGGTCTATGAACGAGGCGAAACGGAAGCGATGGATGAACCGAAGCGGGATGTATCGGAACCTAATGTGGATGTTCGTGAACGCAAAACCGTTGTACTTACAACGCCTTTAACCGAAGAGCAAGTGAGACAACTTCATGTCGGGGATGTCGTGGTGCTCAATGGGCGTATGTTCACAGGCAGGGATGCGATCCACAAACATCTGATGAGCCACGATGCGCCTGTCGATCTTGAAGGTGCTGCCTTGTATCATTGTGGGCCGGTCATGTTAAAAGATGATCAAGGGTGGCATGTGAAGGCGGCGGGTCCTACAACATCGGCACGAGAGGAACCTTATCAGGGTGAGATCATCAAGAAGTTCGGCATCCGTGCGGTCATCGGCAAAGGGGGCATGGGTCCCAAGACGCTGAAGGCGCTTGAAGAGCATGGCGCAGTATATTTGAATGCGATTGGCGGCGCTGCGCAATATTACGCGGAGACGGTCAAGCGTGTAGACGGTGTGGACCTCATGGAATTCGGCATTCCCGAAGCGATGTGGCATCTTCATGTGGAGGGTTTCACTGCGATCGTTACAATGGATGCACATGGGAACAGCTTGCATGCGGATGTGGATAAGAGTTCGCTGGAGAAATTGGAGCAATTCAAGGAGCCTGTGTTTCGTTGATGACGAAATTTAGAAATCGGCTTACCGTTATTTTCATTCTATTTATCGGCCTGTCGAATGTAGCGGCAGGCATATTTGCTATTGCGATGTTTCGCGATGCGCAAGCTGATGCGTTGCAGCGTCAATTGCAAGATAAGTTGGATTTGTATTTGGAAAACTTTGGTCTTACTAATGTAAATTTTCTGGAAGATGAAGTTGCAATCATTTCTGAAAAATTAAACGCCCAAGTGACATTCTTTGATCAGTTCGGTCAAGTGCTTGCCGATTCAGAAGAATCGAGCAATACAGCGTCCTCCATCGTATGGCCACCAGAAATTATTCAAGCAAAGCAAGAGGGTAAGGGGATCGATGTCAGGAGAGGCGTAACGGCTGAGCAAGGGAACGTCATGTATGTTGCCATCCCAGTAGATTTCGGGTTGACGGGTGATGGTTATGTGCGATTGGGTGAGTCAATGACGGTCGTAGAAACGCAAATTGCGAGCATCCGCAGCTGGTTCTTGGTCGGCATGTTGTGTTTACTTGTTGTGACAGCGGTGATTGCTTATCGATTATCGCAACTTCTAACAAGACCGATCGAAAAAATGACAAGAGTCGCCTACCAAATCGCCAATATGAATTATAAAGCACGCGTCAATATCCCCAACCGCGATGAGATAGGTCAGTTGGGTCAAGCGATTAACAGAATGTCAGAAAGCCTACAATTTCAATTGACTCAATTCCAAGAGAATGAAAACCGTCTGAAGAGCGTGCTTGATAACATGACGAGCGGGATCATTATGATCGGACACGACGAGCGGATCGTCCTGATCAATCGTTCGGCGGAACAATTGCTCGATTTGCGAGAGTCTGAGCTGTTGGGGCAATCGTTCATCAAGCTGAAGTCACATTATGAGTTGACGAAGATGATCCAAGCTTGTTTGGAAAAACACGAGCATATTCGAGATGAAGTTGTGTTTTATTTCCCAGAGGAGCGCATCATGGATGTTCATCTGGCACCCATGACAGGTGTTATGGAAGACTGGGGCGGCATTGTCATTGTGCTTCATGATATCTCCGCAATTCGTCGATTGGAACGTGTTCGCAGTGAATTCGTAGCGAATGTGTCCCATGAATTAAAGACACCGATCGCCGCGGTAAAAGGTTTTGCCGAGACGTTGCTCGGCGGTGCAATGAACGATGCACAGATTGCAAAGTCATTCTTGCAGATCATCCATGACGAGAGTGAACGGCTGAATCGCTTGATTGGAGACATTCTTGATTTGAATAAAATTGAATCCAAGCGTGTGCCGCTCCATTTTTCACCTATTGAATTGAAGTCATTCATTGATCAAGTGTTCCATATCATGTCTGCAGAAGCGCAGAAGAAACGGATTCGCTTGGAAGCGAGCATTCCGAGCGGAATTTATATGGAGGCGGATGAAGATCGACTCCGACAAATCTTGATTAACCTATTATCCAATGGAATCACGTACTCTTATGACGAGGGCTGGGTGCGCGTCGGGGTTGAACTGATCCAAGGCGCTTCGGAGGAGCATGAGCATGTTCGTATTACGGTTGAAGATGCGGGAATCGGTATTCCAAGGAAAGATTTGCCTCGCATTTTCGAGCGCTTCTACCGTGTGGATAAAGCGAGAACACGCAGTTCGGGCGGTACGGGACTCGGGTTAAGCATTGTGAAGCATCTTGTCGAAATGCACAAGGGTACCATCCGTGTAGATAGTCAGGTGGGTGTAGGCACACGGTTCTATATTGATTTACCCGTTCTGCAGTGAATGATTCATCATATTCAGGAGGGCTCTTATGCCGCAACAAATACTTATCATCGAAGACGAACCGACATTATCCCGTTTGCTCTCTTACAATTTAACCCAAGACGGTTATTCCGTTCACAGTGTTGAGCATGGCGCAGAAGGATTGCAAGAAGCCTTAACTCAAGCCTACGATCTCATCATTCTAGATGTCATGTTGCCAGGATTGAGTGGCTTTGAAGTGTTGACCAAGATTCGTCAAACCGGAAGTAGGACGCCTGTGATCATGCTGACTGCGCGCAACGCGGAGCATGATGTGGTGCAAGGGCTCAAGCTGGGTGCAGATGATTATATGACGAAGCCTTTCGGTGTTGCGGAATTGTTGGCCCGTGTAAGTGCGGTGTTAAGGCGCGTCAAACCTGATGAACCTGAGGTCGTGCGCGAACGGGATGACCCCACTGAACATGTGATCCATGCCGGGGATTTAAAAATTTATCCGGAAAAATATGAAGTGGCACTCCATGGCATATCCATTGAACTTCGGCCGAAAGAGTTTGAGGTATTGCTCTATTTGGTCAAACGTCCAGGTGTGGTTGTGACCCGTGACGATTTGATGAATGTCGTCTGGGGATTTGATTATGTAGGCGGGCAACGCACAGTGGATGTGCACGTGTCTGCATTAAGGAAAAAGTTGGAGTTCGAAATGAATCAACAATCCGTCCAGATTGATTCCATTCGAGGTGTAGGATATAAATTGGTCATTGCAAAAAAATAATTCCCTTGAATCGTACAACAAGTTCATATACAATTTGTAGTGTAAAAACAGAACATGGTTTTATAATATAAAACAAAAATCAAAACTTTCACAAAGGAGATTCCCATCCATGCCGATTATTCAGGCTGTGGACCGCGCGTTGCAGATCATCGACCTGTTCGATGAGACCCATCCCGAATTGAAAATAACGGACATTAGTGTCAAGGTAGGGCTTCACAAGAGTACAGTTCATTCCTTGCTGAAGACGTTACAACTTCATGGATACATCGAACAGAATGCAGACAACGGCAAATACCGACTCGGCATCAAATGTGCAGAGAAAGGGCACATCATGTTACAAGGGTTGGACATACGCAACACGTCCAGACGATGGTTAGAGTATTTATCCATGCGAACCGGACAAACCACGCATCTGGTCATCGCAGATGGCAACCACGGTGTATACGTCGATAAAGTCGAAGGCGAGAAAGCAGCCATTCGTTATTCGCGGATTGGTCGGCGGGTTCCTTTGCATAGCAGTGCCTCAGGCAAAGTACTTGCCGCATTCAGCAAACCGACGGAGCTCGAAGTGGTGTTGTCTGATTATGATTTTCGTTCACTCACCCCCGCGACGATTGTGAATCGAGATGCATTCTTAGCTGATCTGCAGGAAATTCAAAATCGTGGTTATGCTCTGGACATCGAAGAGAATGAACCCGGCGTGCGTTGTGCGGCAGCGCCCATCTTCGATCACAATGGTCAACTTGCCGCGTCAATGAGCATATCGACGATGGTATCCGGGTTAGATCAAGAAGGTTTTGAACAATGTATACAGCTGCTCATGGAAGCCACACAACAGGTGTCAAGACAGATGGGATATATCTACAGAGCGTCAAATCACTAAATTGTAAAACAAATTGTAGAACAAGAAAGGGTGTAGATCGCAGATGAAATTGATTCGTTACATGGAAGATGGCAAAGCAAGGTTGGCCATTTGGACAGAGGATGCACACGCGAATGTAGGGGGATTGGGGGCGGGTGTCATTCATCCAACACCTTATCACGGATTGATGGAATTCATTCGTGATGCCCGCAAATTTGGACTGACTCCGCTCGCTTGGGGACTACGACTGCAGTCCATTGCGCAACCGTTATCGGATCATGCCGCTCGCAACCTTGTGTTGACAGTGCCGGTGGAAGCCGAGGAAGTGTGGGCGGCAGGCGTCACCTATGAACGCAGCCGGGAGGCACGCAATTATGAGGCCACGGGTGGACGATTGGATGCATCGACATTCTACGATAAAGTGTATGATGCACAACGACCCGAACTGTTCTTCAAAGCGACCGCAGCACGATTGGTCGAACCCGGCGGAGTGCTGTGCATTCGCAGCGATTCCGATTGGCAAATTCCAGAGCCCGAGTTGGCGCTCGTCATCGATCGCAAAGGCGAAATACTTGGATATACGATTGGTAATGACATGAGTTGCAGAGATATCGAAGGGGAAAACCCACTGTATTTGCCGCAGGCGAAAATGTGGCGCCGTTCTTGTTCCATCGGACCTTCGGTACTGCTCCGTGAGAGTGTTGAGAATCCATACAATTTACAAATTGTATGCCGTATTTATCGCGATGGACATCTTGCTGTGGAAGGTCAAGCAAACACATCGCAGCTCATACGCAAATACGACGAACTTGTTACATACCTCGTTCGGGATAATCAGATTTTGGATGGCACCGTATTGTTAACGGGAACGTGCATCGTGCCGCCCAATGAGTTCACACTGAAGGTTGATGACCGCGTCGAGATCGAGATTACCGGTATCGGTACGCTCGTCAATCATGTGCGTTCTACAGCAGATTACGAATAACTTAGGGAGGGTGTTTTCGAATGAGCTTTGTGACGGATCAGACGTATTATAATTTAATGAACGGTGAATGGGTTGCAAGCGATACAGGTAAAACAGCGGCAAGTATAAACCCAGCCAACAAACATGAGGTCGTTGGGTATGTGCAAGTATCGAATATCGATGATGTCAACCGTGCAGTAGCCGCAGCGAAAGCGGCCTCTGTCGGATGGAGGAAGTTCGCTGGCGCGGCCCGAGGCGATTTGTTGTTCAAAGCAGCGAATGTGATGGAAAGACGGCTCGAAGAAATTGCCGAAACGATGACGCGTGAGATGGGCAAGACGTTCCCAGAGGCCAAAGGGGAAACCGCAAGAGGCGTAGCGTTGTTGCGGTATTACGCCGGAGAAGGCATGCGTAAGACGGGAGATGTGATCCCATCGTCCGATGCTGGCGCTTTGATGTTCACAACACGGGTGCCGCTGGGTGTTGTTGCGGTGATCTCCCCGTGGAATTTCCCTGTTGCGATTCCAATCTGGAAGATGGCGCCAGCCCTTATTTATGGGAATACGGTGGTTTTGAAGCCTGCACAGGAAACGGCCGTAACGGCTGCCAAAGTGATGGAATGCTTTGTGGAAGCTGGATTTCCTGCAGGTGTCGTCAACATGGTTACAGGGTCTGGTTCCTTGATCGGCCGCAGGCTTTCGGAGCATCCGGATGTGAGCGGCATTACGTTCACAGGCTCCAATGGTGTGGGCAAACAAGTCGGGCAAGCGGCGCTTGCACGCGGCGCCAAGTATCAATTGGAGATGGGCGGTAAAAATCCAATCATCATTGCTGCGGATGCGGATTTGGATCTTGCTGTAGAAGCGACTGTCAGCGGCGGCATGCGTTCGACGGGTCAGAAGTGCACAGCGACGAGCCGCGTCATTGTTCATCAAGATATCTATGAGGCGTTCAAACAAAAATTGCTTGCTGCGGTTGCTGCAGTGCGCGTTGGAGATGGCATGAGTCCAGGTGTCTGGATGGGACCTTGCGCCAATGAGAAGCAACTCGAAACCGTACTTGATTACGTGAAAATTGGTTTGGAGGAAGGCGCTTCGTTATTGTGCGGCGGTGCGCGTGTTCAAGTTGACGGACTGCACAATGGCTTCTTCGTGCAACCGACGGTGTTTGACGGTGTTGCCCCTTCCATGCGAATTGCCCAGGAAGAAATATTCGGACCGGTTCTGGCTTTGATCCCAGCAGCGAGCATGGAAGAAGCCATTCACCTGGCCAATGATACGGAATATGGATTAAGCGCATCGATCTATACACGGGATATTGGCCATGTGTTATCGTTCATCCGTGATTTGGACGCAGGCTTAGTTCGTGTCAATGCCGAGACAGCCGGTGTCGAGTTGCAAGCACCGTTCGGAGGCATGAAGCAGTCCAGCTCACATTCCAGAGAGCAAGGACAAGCAGCGATTGAATTTTTCACTTCAATTAAGACCGTATTTGTCAAAGCGTAGAACGATTCCAGTTACTCGGAATGCCGTTTCGTGCCATCAGGAGGTTCGATATGACTACACCACTCCAACGTATCATGGAAGAAAGCACAGCGCCGATCTATCACGTTCGCACACATGCATCTGGACCGGTAGGTGCATTGCCACTTAGCGATGAGATGCTACGCCACGCGCCAAGCGGTGATTTGTTTGGTTTGACGCAGAATGCAGGCATGGGCTGGGACCCTGCGGCACTTAGCGGCAAACAATTTCTTATTTTGAGTACGCAAGGCGGCATGCGCGATCACGACGGACAACCGATCGCACTCGGTTATCACACGGGACATTGGGAAGTGGGCATACTGGCGCGCGAGGCCGCGAATGAAATACGCGAGAGCGGCGGCGTGCCGTTCGCCGGTTTTGTGAGTGATCCGTGCGACGGCCGCTCTCAAGGCACGACGGGCATGTTCGATTCCCTCCCCTATCGCAATGATGCGGCGATCGTATTTCGCCGCCTTATTCGCTCGCTGCCTACGCGGCGCGGTGTGTTAGGCATTGCCACTTGTGACAAGGGGTTGCCAGCGATGCTGATTGCGCTCGCTGCGATGCGCAAGCTCCCCGTCGTCATCGTCCCCGGCGGCGTCACATTACCGCCGACACACGGGGAAGATGCCGGCAAAATACAGACGATCGGCGCGCGTTACGCCCATGGCGAAATCAGCCTGCAAGAAGCGGCTGAGTTGGGTTGCCGCGCGTGTGCGACACCCGGCGGCGGGTGTCAATTTCTAGGCACCGCAGCTACCGCGCAAGTGGTTGCCGAAGCGCTCGGCTTGACGGTGCCGCATGCAGCGCTCGCGCCTTCGGGTGAGCCGGTATGGCAAGCAATGGCGCGTCAATCGGCTCGCGCACTGCTCGAGCTCGAGCGATCGGGCACCCCATCGGCCGATGTATTGACCGATGCTTCCATCCGTAACGCGATGATCGTGTTCGCGGCATTCGGCGGTTCGACCAATTTGTTGCTTCACATCCCGGCCATCGCGCATGCCGCACAGTTACGCATCCCGACCGTCCAGGACTGGATCGAGGTTAATAAATGGGTGCCACGGCTCGTCAGCGCCTTACCGAATGGTCCGATTGACCATCCGACCGTGCGCGTTTTCTTGGCTGGCGGCGTCCCGGAAGTGATGTTGCGGCTTCGTCCGCTAGGCATCTTGGATGAATCGGCGCGCACCGTCTCCGGTGCCACTTGGGGCGAAGTGCTCGATTGGTGGGAGCAATCGGAGCGGCGCCAGCGGTTTCGTGCTCGTCTTGTCGAAGACGGGATTGATCCCGATACCGTCATTATGTCGCCAGATCAAGCGAGGCAAGCGGGCTTGACATCGACATTGGTGTTCCCGACGGGCAACATCGCACCTGAGGGTTCTGTCGTCAAAGCCACTTCGATCGATCCGTCGGTCGTCGATCCAGACGGCGTCTTCAACCACACTGGACCTGCGCGAGTATTCACGACGGAGCGGTCCGCGATTCGTGCGATCAAGGATGGTCGTATCCAAACGGGCGATGTGATGGTACTCACAGGACGCGGACCGAGCGGAACCGGTATGGAAGAGACGTATCAGCTGACGTCTGCATTGAAGCATCTGCCGTGGGGCAAGCATGTCGCACTCGTGACAGACGCTCGCTTCTCCGGCGTTTCTACCGGAGCATGTATCGGGCACATTGGTCCCGAAGGCTTAGCCGGCGGGCCCATCGGCAAGTTGCGCGATGGCGACATCATTCAGATCGTCATCCGCAGACGCGAGATGGAAGGTTCCATCAACTTTATGGGTACGAGCGAACAACCTTGCACGCCAGAAGCAGGCGCCACGATTCTTGCTGGCCGTGACCCCCACCCACAACTTGCGCCTGACCCGGATTTGCCCGATGACACCCGACTGTGGGCGGCGCTTCAATCGGTGAGCGGGGGAACGTGGACGGGAAGCGTCTATGATACCGAGCGGATTCTGGAAGTGTTGCAAGCGGGCATTGCTGCACTGAAACTGAAATCATAACATAGAATAATGTGTGCGCATGAGGAACTCCCAAGTTCTTCGTGCGCACTTTTTTGACATCTTCGTGTACTATATCCGCACCACTTGACGGTATTTGGTAGGCGTCAATCCCGTTCTCAATTGGAATACTCTTGCAAAATACATCTGGTTATCAAACCCACATTGCTCGGCGATCTGTTTCATTGTGTGATTCGTGAAGGCAAGCAATTGCTGCGCCCGTTCCACTCGCTTCTGTACAACAAACTGTGACGGCGGGATATGGAATGTTCTGGTAAAAAGATTGGAGAAGTAGACCGGGTCCAGATGCATGACATTGGCCAATTCATCAAGCGAAATCTTTTTTCCAACATGTTCCTCGATGTAATGCAGTACCGTCTGAAATCGGGAGCGATTCGTCTCTTGCAGTGTAATGTCTTTGAAGAACGGTGCCAGCAACATCATCAGTGAAGCTTGACAGTGCAAATAACCATCCACCGTGGTGGAATGAAAGCTTTGCTTCAATCGTTCAAACCACGGTCGCACCTCGTCATCTTGAACACAAATCGAAAGTTGCGGTTGTGCCCATTGCATCAGGGGGTTGGTAACATCAGACTCCACCTGAAAATGCACATAGTAATGCGTCATGCGATCCCAACAGGTCGCCTTGACCAACTGATACGCGGGTAATAAATACATGCAACCGGGCACAAGCTGGATCGTCTGTTGTTTGAGTACGATCTCCCCTTCGCCCTCTGTCACATAATAAATACGGTGGTGCGGATAGGGGAACCTCGTCCGCGTCCACGTAGCGTTCACCGTTCCGAATTTCGCTTGATGCACATGAAACTTGAGATGACGCATAAGGGAATCCACGTGAGCACCTCTTTAATATTATGAGAAAATGACAATCTGACAATCTGTGAATAGTATAAATCATTGTATTTTTTCTGTATATCATTCTTCCTCGTCAGACAGTAAAATTTAATAAAGACACGCATGTCTGGAGAGGGGCAATGATGGCATTGACGAGACAACGACCGAATGTAGTATTTATCATCACGGACGACCAAGGATACGGTGATTTAGGTTGCACAGGCAATCCCACGATCCAAACCCCTAATATTGACCAATTGTATCAAGGGAGCGTTCACTTTACTGACTTTCATGTAGGCCCGACTTGTGCGCCTACACGGGCAGGTTTGATGACAGGACATTTCCACAATAGCACAGGCGTATGGCACACGATCGGCGGTCGCTCACTGTTGCGTAAAGATGAAGTGAGTCTGGCGGATGTGTTCCGCGCGAACGGTTACAAGACAGGAATATTTGGCAAATGGCACCTCGGTGACAACTATCCCTATCGACCGCATGACCGAGGGTTCGATGAAGCCATCGTTCATGGCGGCGGCGGAATTAGCCAAACCCCCGATTATTGGGGCAATGATTACTTTGATGATCATTACTATGATCGCGGCGTACCTCGTCCGTTCAAGGGATACTGTACGGATGTGTTCTTTCAGTTGGGACTGGATTTCATCGACCGTCACCGAGAGCAACCGTTCTTCTGTTACATTCCAACGAACGCACCGCATGGCCCGCTGAATGTCGAAGAGCATTATGTGGACATGTATCGCGGACAAGTGCCAGAGAATCGCGCTCGTTTCTATGGGATGATTACCAACATTGATGAGAATGTGGGCAAGTTGAGAGCAGCGCTACAAGATTGGGGCCTTGCGGACAACACGATCGTCATCTTCATGACGGACAACGGGACTGCGGACGGATGCCAATTGGACAAAGAAGGGTTTCTCGTGAATGGATACAATGCGGGCATGCGCGGCAAGAAAGGTTCCCGCTACGATGGGGGTCACCGGGTGCCATTCTTCTTGCACTGGCCAGCAGGGGGATATTCCACGGGGATAGATGTGCAAGAACTGACAGCGAATGTGGATTTCATGCCGACGCTTATCGATCTGTGCGGGTTGCAAACCCCAAGAGAGCTATCGTTCGATGGCAAGAGCCTGTTGTCGATCATGCTAGGCGAAACTGCGCATTGGGAAGAGCGCACCTTGGTGACGGATTCACAGCGGGTGACGCAACCGATCAAGTGGAAAGACAGTGCGGTGATGCGCGGGAAGTGGCGTCTTGTCAATGGGAAAGAGCTGTTCAACATACAGCATGACCCTGAACAACGCACAGATGTCGCAGCGCAATACCCAGAGCTTGTCGAACAGATGCGTCAAGATTATGAGGTATGGTGGGAGAAAGTCAGTGTCCAATTTGACAAAGAAATTCCGATCAGTATTGGGACAATGTATGAACCAACGACTCGCATTACGGCTCATGATTGGCGCGGAGACGCTCCCGAAGTTGTCTGGAACCAAGGGGACATTCGTAAAGGGAAAATCACGAATAGTTATGTGGAATTGTTAGTCGAGACGAGTGGCACCTATACGTTCGAATTGCGTCGATGGCCGGAAGAAGAAGGCGCTGGATTGACTTCGGGATTACCTGATGTGGAATTGAGATCTGGGATATTGGAAGCATCTAAATTTATGTATAGCGGCGGGAGAGCGATCCCGATCAAACGAGCGTCGATCGAGATTGCACACCACCGTGTTTCGCAAGAGGTGACAGCGCAAGATGATGTCGCGATCACCTTCACATTGCCTTTGCTACAAGGACCAGCACACTTACAAACGT
>JBILCM010000162.1:0-20449 GCA_044353165.1 Paenibacillus sp. | reverse complement strand
AAATGTAAATGAATTCCGTTCGGAAGCGATTGATGCCTTGCGTATGTACGGGGAAGGGAAACTCGTCGGACTGCCAATGCGGATGAATACCCAAGTGTTGCTCTACAACAAGAGTATTTTTGATCGGTTCGGTGTTCCTTACCCTAAGGATGGTATGACATTCCCGCAACTGGTGGAACTGGCCAAGAAACTCACACGCAGTGACGGGGGAAAACAGTATTACGGACTCTTACCGGGCAATTTGAACGCGCATGCCAAGCAACGGTCGATTCAAGAAATCAATGTGAAAACCAACGAGGCGAACTTTGATAACAACGATATAAGGAAGATTATGCAGTATTTTATTGATCTCTATAATATCCCGGGGTATAGCTTTACAACGTTAATGCCTACAAATTTAAATGGATTCTACAAGGACAGAACTGTAGCAATGGCAATGGATTGGGTGGGCCAATTAACACTTGCAAGGAGTACAGACCTTTCCGCGATGAACTTTGACATGGTTACTTTACCAACGTGGGAAGACCGTCCCGGTATCGGTACGAGGGTCGATACGCATACAATGATGATATCCAACGCTTCGAAGCACAAGGAACAAAGTTTTCTCGTCATTCAATACCTCAGCACGACGAAGGAATCACAAATTGAATTTGCAAAAGCTGGATTCTTGCCTGCTGTGTCAACCGCTGACGTGACAAGTCAGTTTGCGGGGGATGCGCCACATTTGAAAGGAAAGAACATCTCAGCGATCTTCAAGAACAAGATGGCACCACTTAGCAAATACCATGAATATGACAATCTTTTACCGAGTTATTATAACAAAATAGTGGCAGATGTCATTGGCAATAAGGTTGATATCAACACCGCATTGCGCACCAATCAAGAAGCTTTGACGAAAGAAATTAAAGAAAAAATGAAACGATAACATTTACGAACCCAGCGCCGCAGAACGGTGCTGGGTTTTTACCATTTTATAAACGTTTCACATCATCTTCAATTCTGGCTTCGTGCTGTCCTTCATTACACCATGCCTTTCGTTACATTGATCCGAACCATCAAGCAACGGAACGCGGCATGTTGTTCCTAGAAGTGAATGTTATAATTCAAATATCAGGAACATGACTATCCCGGTGAGAAGGTGTCATGAATGCAGATCCATGGTTTGGATCGAGTGAAAGAAGTTGTTCTGAAACAACTTGCAGGCAAACCTGCCAAAGTATATTTGTTTGGTTCATGGGCCCGCGGGGAGCAGAAGCGAACGTCGGATATTGATATTGCCATTGATTGGAAAGTATCGGCTACTACACTGCAAAGAGAATTAACCACCATTCGTGATGCCCTTGAGGAATCCACGGTGCCATACAAAGTCGATATTCTTAATATGAATGAAGCAGATCCAGTAATCATTAGCAAAATTCTAAGGGAGGGAGAGATTTGGAAAGACGTTACGAGCGAATAGAGGTGGCACGTAAAGCATTGATCGCCTTCGATGAAGTGATGCAAATTGCAAAGCCGACGACCATTGAACGGGATGCTGCGATTCAGAGATTTGAGTTTACATTCGCTTTAGAGATGGCCAACGATCGCAATCGGAGTCTACACACTTATAACGAAAGTCTTGCTATCGAAATTTATGGCAGGCTGAGCACATACTTGGGATTGCTGACACTGTGGTTGGATCGGTTGAAGGCGGGTAGGAGTGCTTAGAAAAGCATTCATAATTAAATATAACATAACGTAAATGGATAAAATTCGAATCCCTGCCTAAGTCGAGGCGGGGATTCTTTTCATTGGCTACATAGACGTTCTCGATGGATATCATAAAATATTTAAAAATAGATGGGACAAATACTTACTGACATAATGTTGTCAATTTCATATGTTATTGTCATATCAAATATGCAATACATTATTTTATTCAGCAGGAATTAAACGAGATGGAATTGAATACCAACAAAAGGAATGTTTATAGGATGAAGAACTGCGTTTTTGCGATGTTGTTTGATGACAGGATTCACTGTGCCAACTATTACTGCGAACGACAAGAAGGGAGTTTGTTATGATTAAAAATGGGAACGGATTAGAGCAATTCACAGGGATGTATCCCATCTCCAAAACATTGCGGTTTGAATTAATTCCACAGAGAGAGACATCGGACCATATTCAAAAGAAAGGCATTTTGCTGAAAGATGAACAGTTGGCGGAGAACTACAGGAAGGTTAAACGAGTTATAGACGAGTATCATAAAGTATTTATCAGCAAAGTTCTTGAGAAGGCGGACATAAATTGGACAGAACTGGCACAGAGCTTAGATCAATATCGGGAATTTCAGAGTGAACCGAACAATAAAAAGAATCTTCAGAAGTTCCAAGAATTAAAACGAAAAGAAGTTTCCAGATTGTTTACTGTTCATGAAAATTACAAGGATTTATTTAATAAAGATCTATTCTTAAGAATTCTCCCGCAATATTTAGAAGAACAATCAGAAAAAGATGAACAACTACTGATGGAGGTAAAATCATTCAATAGATTTACTACGTATTTCACTGGATTTTCGGAGAATCGAAAAAATATATATGCAGAAAAAGAAATTAGTTCAAGTATAGCTTATCGTATTGTGCATGATAATTTCCCTAAGTTTTTAAGTAATCTTAAGACAATCGAATATATCCGGAAGCATGCACCAGACATTCTTGTTTCCTTCAAAAGTGAGTTCAGATCATATGCTAAGAACTATACCCAGAACACATCTTTTGATGAATGGTTTGATGAAATTTTTAGTATACAAGGTTTTAATAAGATACTAACCCAGGCGGGAATAGATCAATATAATTCAATTCTAGGTGGCTTCGCGTCAGAGTCTGGTAATGTCAAGGTACGGGGGATTAATGAATTTTGCAATCTGTATCGTCAACAACAGCAGGAGATTTCTTTAAATAATCCCAAGATAAAGTTAGTTCCTCTCTATAAACAAATACTAAGTGATCGGAGTTCAGCATCATTTATTCCAGAGGCGTTCGCCACAGACGCGGAAGTTATTGATGCAATAAGTATATTTTCATCACGGATAGATGAAATCGGACTTTACGAACGAATACACTTACTGATGCAAGACAAGGGGACCCATAATTTAGACAAAATCTACTTCGCAAACAAAGAGATTGGGAAAGTATCTATCGGATTATTTCAGGAATGGAGTAGATTAACTGAAACCCTAAGGAATTATAAAGTGGATAAAGAAAAATTAGACTTAACTAAGAAGAATAATGGGGAACTCCTTGACAAGTGGTTGAAGTCAGAAGATTTTTCTTTATCCACTGTGCAGAAATCTTTAGAGTTGGCTAACACATTGAACGAAGATCACAATCATAACGGTAATGAGCAAATCGGTATTGTTAATTATTATAACCATATAGAAACTACACTTACATGGGTACAGGAGAAGAAAGAACAATTCCAAGATTTCATTAAAAACAGAAGTTCCGATATCGCACTCAAGGACGATTTGAATGGGATTTCATCCATTAAAAGTTATTTTGATACAATGCACGATCTCCTCCATGTCATAAAACCTTTTCGAGTTCAAGCAGAACTGGATAAGGATCAGACTTTTTATCTGGAGTTTGATGAACTGTATGATGAACTTCAATTAATCGTTCCTTTGTATAACAAGGTTCGCAATTACATCACTCAAAAGCCATATGCGGAATCTAAGTATAAATTGAATTTTGAAAACCCAACATTGGCATCGGGGTGGGACCAAAACAAAGAAAAAGATAATACTGCGATCCTGCTTATGAGGAATGGTGAATATTTTCTTGGTGTTATGAATGCAAATGATAAACCCAAAATAAAAGGGACTCCTACCAAGGTCGTTGAGAATGGATATGGAAAGATGGTTTATAAATATTTTCCTGATATAGCCAAAATGATTCCTAAATGTAGCACGCAATTAAAAGAAGTCAATCAGCATTTTAAGGAAAACAATACCGACTACTATTTGAAGAATCAAAATTTTATTGATGGATTAATGATTAGTAAAACCATCTATGATTTAAATAATCCAATAGAGGGTACTGCTAAGAAATTTACTAAAGAATACCTCAGAAATACTGGTGACGATCAAGGCTTTAATACAGCAACCCGAGAATGGATTCATTTTTGCCAACAATTCCTTAGATCATACTCAGGTACTAAAGAGTATAATCTTGAATTTATGAGGCGACCTGAAACATATCAAAGCTATGATGAATTTTTAAATGATTGTGACGGGGAATTTTACAAAATTACCTTGGAGCACCTATCTGTTGAAGAAGTGCATCGTTGGGTTTCTGAGGGGAAATTATATTTATTCCAAATTTACAATAAAGACTTTGCTGTTGGTAGCAACGGAAAACCTAACCTGCATACGATTTACTGGAAGCTTCTATTTGATCGAGAAAATTTAAAAGACGTCGTCATGAAGTTGAATGGAGAAGCAGAATTATTCTATAGACCTGCAAGCATTAAGAAGCCCTACAAACATAAGATCAATGAAAAGATGATTAACCGAAGAACACAAGATGGCGCGATCTTACCCGATCGCGTGTATCGTGAGTTGTTACAGTATGTAAACACGGGTGACGAAGGGAATCTATCAGATGAAGCCCACGCTCTACGTAATCGGATTGTTATAAAAGAAGTCAAGCACGAGATCACAAAGGACAAGCGATTTACACAAGATAAGTATTTATTCCATGTGCCGATTACAATCAACTTCAAAGCATCGGGTCAAAGCAGAGATATCAACGATAAAGTCATCAGTTACCTGGTCAACAATAAGCAAGTTAATATTATTGGAATTGACAGAGGCGAACGAAATTTATTGTATGTATCGGTCATTGATCAGCAAGGGAATTTACTACATCAGCAATCCTACAACACCGCGGGGGGAACCAATTATTCTGAAAAACTAACACAGAGGGAGCAGGAAAGAGATCAAGCAAGAAAGAGTTGGACTTCTATTGAAGCAATTAAAGATCTAAAAGAGGGGTATCTATCTATAGTTGTCCACGAACTTGCCAAACTAATGGTTCAGTATAACGCTGTCATTATTCTCGAAGATTTGAACTTTGGATTTAAGAGAGGTCGATTCAAGTTCGAGAGGCAGGTATATCAGAAATTCGAGAAGATGCTGATTGAGAAATTAAACTATCTCGTATTCAAAGATGTGAAGAATGACGTGCCCGGCGGTGCATTACGTGGATTTCAATTCACAAATAAATTCGAAAGTTTTAAATCATTAGGGAAACAAAGTGGGTTCTTGTTTTACGTCCCCGCTAGTTTCACATCCAAAGTGGATCCAACAACAGGATTTATTAACGCCTTCAATCTAAAAGAACTCACGAACATGGAAAAAAAGCGTGACTTTTTCGGGAAGTTTGACTCCATTATTTATGACGGGATCGAAGATTCATTTGTTTTTCAGTTCAATTATAATCGATTTAAGACCTTTCAGAATTGTGCAATTAAAGAATGGGCTGTGTTCACGAATGATAAGCGAATCGTCTACAATACGAAAAAGAAGATGTATGAGGAAGTTAACCCAACCGAACTTCTTAAAGATGCGTTACAGAAAGCAGGAATTACATATTTACCAGGCAAAAATCTAATCCACGATATTATGGGGATTGAAGTAACCAAAGACAAAAGTTGGTTTTTTGATGGTCTTTACAACGCGTTCTCAAAAACGCTGCAACTGCGAAATAGCAATCCTAACACTGGGGAAGATTACATTCGCTCCCCCGTAAAGAACATGAACGACACATTCTTTGATAGTCGAGTTTTGAACGGACATATGCTGCCTGTAGATGCAGATGCGAATGGTGCATATCATATCGCACTGAAAGGCTTGTATATTCTAAACAAAATTTCAGCAAAACTTGAAAGTGATCAAGATAAACTGAAAATTCCCGTAATTAGTAACGTAGATTGGTTGAGGTTTATTCAGAATAAAGAATTCAATAATTAATTTGGATTCATTATTGGGGGCGTTGGCATGGAGAACCCGTTACCGATCTCATTTATTAATGATTTCATTTTTTGTCCCGCATCCATATATTTTCATAATCTCTATCAAGGTATTGATACAATGATGTATCAAACAGATGATCAAATTAACGGTAGTCACGCTCACGCGGCTATAGAAGAAGGAAGGTATAGTTCCCGAAAACACATCGTACAGGCTCTTCATGTTTATAGCGATCAGTACAATCTTATCGGAAAAATTGATATATTTGACAATCAAACAGGCTTGTTAACAGAACGCAAAAGAAAGGTGACTACAATCTACGATGGGTATGTATTCCAATTGTATGCACAGTATGTTTGTATGAGAGAAATGGGATATTCCGTGAAAAAACTAAAAATTTACAGCATGTCAGATAACAAGGGGTACATGATTCCTTTACCTTCTGAAGATCCAGAGATGGAAGCTAAATTTCTGCAAACCATCTCTGATATGCATGCTTTTGTCCTCGACGACTATCATCAAACCAATAAAAGCAAATGCATGCGGTGTATATATGAACCTGCATGCGATAGGTCTTTACTATGATAACGAATAAAGAATTTGAAAAAAAACAATTCGTCTTTGTATTCTTACACCTTAAAGAAAAGATATCGTTCTCTAATGATAACTTAGTTGTTAGAGATGAAGACGGTCATATCAAACATCAATCCACTTGTGCACGACTGTTTGCATTATTTATTGTAGGACATCTGACGATTACGACCGGCTTTATTCAGAGATCACGTAAGTTTGGTTTCCCGATCGTTCTGATGACACCATCGTTAAGAGTATATGATGTTATAGGTCATCAGATGGAAGGGAATGTAGCACTTCGTAAATTACAGTACAAGTACGAAGGGGTTGAGTTGGCTCGGCACTTAATCATAAATAAAATGAATAACCAACGGTGGGTGTTGAGCCAGCAAAGACACAAGAGTGAGAATGTAGTGGGTTCAATTCAAAAGTTAGATCTATATGTTTCGAACTTGGCTTCTTACACTGGGGAACTTACAGGCATGTTAGGCATAGAAGGATCGGCTTCAAGAATTTATTTTTCAAATCATTTTAACAATATTCAATGGAATGGAAGAAAACCAAGGATTAAAGAAGATTATGTGAATAGCGCTTTAGATATTGGTTACACCTTGTTATTTAATTTTATTGAGTCGCTGCTAAGACTGTATGGATTCGACTTATATTATGGCGTACTGCACAAACAATTTTATATGAGAAAATCACTTGTGTGTGATTTGATCGAACCTATTCGCCCCCTTGTTGATCTCAAACTGAAGAAAGCAATTAGTCTCAAACAGATTACGGAAGAAGATTTTCAAATTGTAGGTAAAAGTTGGCAACTGAAGTATAGCTTTAATTCAAAATATGTCTCTATATTTATGCAGCCACTTCTAGAAAGGAAGATCGATATTTTCTATTATATTCAATCTTATTACAGGGCATTTATGAAGCAGAAACAATCTAGCCAGTTTCCGATATTCATGATGGAGGAGGTGGAGCATGATCATCATTAGTTTTGACATTTCCGATGATAAGTTAAGGAGAAAGTTTGTAAAATATATTACGAAGTTCGGTTATAGGCTGCAATACTCGGTCTATCAAATTGACCACAGTGCTAGAATATTAAAAAATATCACGAATGACATCACGAACAAATTTGAGAAATTATTCGGACAGTCCGACAGTATCATAATATTTAATTTATCTGAAATTTGTAAAATTACCAGATTCGGGTATGCAAAGAATGATAACCATGATATCATTATTGTGTAAAGCATAGAAATATTTCTTTGCAAACCTCAGTCTTAATTTTTCAAAGAGGAGTGATTTTAGATAAATTACAGCAAAAACCTCGAAAAATTAGAACAAATGTTTGAAGATAACAATGTATTTACGATATAAAATGCAAATTTTCGAAGATTAGGGGTCTAATGACCGCATATAATTTCTACTGTTGTAGATTCCAGGCTGTCGATAAACTCGGCACCTTGTCTAATGACCGCATATAATTTCTACTGTTGTAGATGGATCTGAGCCGTCTGTGAGTCCTTGCTTGTCTAATGACCGCATATAATTTCTACTGTTGTAGATGGGATATTCCCTGCCCGCCATGCAACACGTCTAATGACCGCATATAATTTCTACTGTTGTAGATAAGTACAAGAAGCCCACAGCTTACAAGGTCTAATGACCGCATATAATTTCTACTGTTGTAGATTCCATGCCATACCGCCAGAACCATTAATGTCTAATGACCGCATATAATTTCTACTGTTGTAGATTATATACCGTGTTATCGTAGACCTTTACGTCTAATGACCGCATATAATTTCTACTGTTGTAGATGTATAGTCATAGAATTGTGCGTTCGGAGTCTAATGACCGCATATAATTTCTACTGTTGTAGATTGTCTGTTTCTCGTCATATTGGTTATGGTGTCTAATGACCGCATATAATTTCTACTGTTGTAGATTAACTCCTCAGGTGTAACCTTCCGATACGTCTAATGACCGCATATAATTTCTACTGTTGTAGATGGTGTCCAGGCGAGTCAATGTCATCTCGTCTAATGACCGCATATAATTTCTACTGTTGTAGATTTTTGGAGCACCATGTCGTAGTAGGTCGGTCTAATGACCGCATATAATTTCTACTGTTGTAGATGCCGTGGATGGACAAGTGTTCGTGACTTCGTCTAATGACCGCATATAATTTCTACTGTTGTAGATATCCGGGCGGGGTAGTGGTTTATTCACGTCTAATGACCGCATATAATTTCTACTGTTGTAGATTTCGTCGTAGTTAAAGTTCACACCTCACGTCTAATGACCGCATATAATTTCTACTGTTGTAGATAGGTTCTTTTAAAACGGCATTGTAAATAGTCTAATGACCGCATATAATTTCTACTGTTGTAGATACTCGCCGGAATCCTCAAGATTTGGAACGTCTAATGACCGCATATAATTTCTACTGTTGTAGATTCGATCACCCACGTAAGAATGGCCTTGTAGTCTAATGACCGCATATAATTTCTACTGTTGTAGATGATGTACTTCTCATTGATGCGCACGATGTCTAATGACCGCATATAATTTCTACTGTTGTAGATGCCTACATCACGGACAAAGACGGCAATGTCTAATGACCGCATATAATTTCTACTGTTGTAGATGAACCGGGTGACACGAACGGACAGGTCGTCTAATGACCGCATATAATTTCTACTGTTGTAGATACCTAGCTTAAGCTGGTAGCGATCATATGTCTAATGACCGCATATAATTTCTACTGTTGTAGATTCGTCATCGAGAGCGCGAAGTTCTGTTTCGTCTAATGACCGCATATAATTTCTACTGTTGTAGATTGACGTTGGTTATCTGTGGTGGAAGCGGTCTAATGACCGCATATAATTTCTACTGTTGTAGATGTTAATAAGGAAGCGGAGAAGCCACAAAGTCTAATGACCGCATATAATTTCTACTGTTGTAGATCCGCTATGGTGACCTCATGTGCCAAAGGTCTAATGACCGCATATAATTTCTACTGTTGTAGATTTCAACGTACTTGATATGACCCTTGCCGGTCTAATGACCGCATATAATTTCTACTGTTGTAGATTGTGCTTGCCTGCGAACCACATTGTCCGGTCTAATGACCGCATATAATTTCTACTGTTGTAGATTGCAAAAAATCGGACGTATGGCGTGGTCGTCTAATGACCGCATATAATTTCTACTGTTGTAGATAGGTTCTTCCTCTCCCTTGCGTGCCTTGTCTAATGACCGCATATAATTTCTACTGTTGTAGATGCGAAGAAGTTTTATGCTAGCACAGTATGTCTAATGACCGCATATAATTTCTACTGTTGTAGATAGTGATGGTGCCATGAGCCGGAACATGTCTAATGACCGCATATAATTTCTACTGTTGTAGATGAGCACTTGGCGGCCGATATGCTGTGACGTCTAATGACCGCATATAATTTCTACTGTTGTAGATAGCAGATGTAGTATTGAGTACGCTTCGTGTCTAATGACCGCATATAATTTCTACTGTTGTAGATGCGCGTGATATGCTCTTTCAATGTCTAGTCTAATGACCGCATATAATTTCTACTGTTGTAGATAGGATGTTAGCGTAGTATTTCGTGTTAGTCTAATGACCGCATATAATTTCTACTGTTGTAGATACCAGACCAAGTATTCGATGCAGCTGGTCTAATGACCGCATATAATTTCTACTGTTGTAGATACTAGCGATATTATCAGAGAATACGAAGTCTAATGACCGCATATAATTTCTACTGTTGTAGATTATCGCAACTGAATCACGTACATGCTTGTCTAATGACCGCATATAATTTCTACTGTTGTAGATTCCACGAACTCATGCCATCCTTCCCAACTTGTCTAATGACCGCATATAATTTCTACTGTTGTAGATCTCATTGAAGAAACTTGATTACTTGCAACGTCTAATGACCGCATATAATTTCTACTGTTGTAGATATTATCGGATGTGAAACTACTACGGGAGTCTAATGACCGCATATAATTTCTACTGTTGTAGATGCGTCACCTACCGCGATCCTCTTACGAAATCTAATGACCGCATATAATTTCTACTGTTGTAGATTGTACACACCATTCACGCTTGATAAAGGTCTAATGACCGCATATAATTTCTACTGTTGTAGATGGTCAATCGATGTCACCGTCTTGACGTGTCTAATGACCGCATATAATTTCTACTGTTGTAGATAAGGTTAACTTATGGAGCTAAGACCATATGTCTAATGACCGCATATAATTTCTACTGTTGTAGATGAGTTGGAGGACATAGAAATAGCAATGTCTAATGACCGCATATAATTTCTACTGTTGTAGATAAAGAGGACGTTTTTCAGGTAGCGAGAGTCTAATGACCGCATATAATTTCTACTGTTGTAGATGCGGCACAATTAGAACGGAAAATGATAAGGTCTAATGACCGCATATAATTTCTACTGTTGTAGATATTAAAACCGGAAGCCAAAACAAGTGTAGTCTAATGACCGCATATAATTTCTACTGTTGTAGATCTGTGCTTGCAGAACCTTTCAATAAAGTGTCTAATGACCGCATATAATTTCTACTGTTGTAGATGAAGGTGAGCGATACTTGCCGGATTTTTGTCTAATGCCCACATATTATTTCTACTGTTGTATGATATTTACTCGCTATTATTTCTCTCCACGGTCTGATGTCCACAAATAAGTTCTTTTGCTGCAAATAAAATCATCACTTCGATTCGTTAGTTTTGGCCTAACACAGAGATTGATAATTTCTGCTACACATTGCAAGGAATGGCATGCATAAGTTAAATAACAATAGAACTATACGTCATGAATAACAACATACATTGCACAACCACCTAAATTTTGCTATAATAAGAACAAGAGTTCTGTATGTGCCTCTAATCTATCTCCGCAGTCATGAATGAGATCCCATGCGCACAAGAACCAACGAATTTAATGGGAGGCTTATCGAATGGCAAGGCAACGGAGGTTAAATCCCAAGAATGATTTTTTATTCAAGCGTTTGTTTGGTGATGATGATAATAAGGCATTGCTGATCGGATTGTTGAATGCTATATTTCAGAATAAGGGCCAGGATTTGATTACGGATATAACGATCGTGGAGAACGTTGAACTGACAAGACAACTGCTCGATGACAAGGAAGGTCGATTGGACGTTCGGTGCGAGACGAATGAGCGCGTGCAGATCAATGTCGAGATGCAAGTGCA
Source organism: Paenibacillus sp. (assembly GCA_044353165.1). Taxonomy (GTDB): domain Bacteria; phylum Bacillota; class Bacilli; order Paenibacillales; family YIM-B00363; genus JBILCM01. Next base: position 8,596 of record JBILCM010000162.1, on the reverse strand, counting down.
GCGCTACCGCCATATGGAGAAACGAAGTTTGTTCTACTTGGGTAAGATGTTCGTTGGTTCTATTCGTGCAGGGGAGCATTTTGCTGAAATCAAGAAGACGATTGCGATTAATTTGTTGGACCACAGGTATTTGCCGCTGGAGGGGTATCATCATTGTTTTCACCTGTATGAAGATGAGTGCAAGTCGTTTCGGCTAACGGATTTAATCGAGATTCATTTCATTGAATGTCCGAAGGTGGAGAAGATGACATTTAACATTCACAACCCGCTGCATCGATGGTTACGATTCTTGGATGATGGTGTGACCGAGGAACAACTGAAGGAGTTGATTGAGATGGATCCCTTAATCAGGACTGCAGAGGAGCGACTTGCTTTCCTCAGCGGTGACGAGCAGATGTTGCGATTGTATGAAGCGCGCGAGGAAGCTTTAATTGAGCGTAATAGCTTAATTTCAGAAGCGCGCGAAGAAGGACTGGAGATCGGCATGGCCGAGGGCAGAGAAATTGGTCGCGAAGAAGGACGGGAAGAAGGTAGACAAGAAGGTAGACAAGAAGGTAGACAAGAAGGTAGACAAGAAGGTAGCCGTGAACGGGCGATTGAGATTGCCAAGAATCTCATGGCTTTAAATATAAATATGGAACAGATTGTGAAGGCAACGAATCTAACTGTGGATGAGATTGAGGCATTACGTTAGAAAATCGGAGTTGAACTTTAAATAGATACATGGGAGAGACAACTGTGGAGTTGAATGTACAGAATAAAGTGGCCGTGATCACAGGCGGGAGCAAAGGCATTGGCCTCGCAACAGCAACAGCGCTTGCAAGGGAAGGCGCGAAGGTCGCGATTGTGGCTCGCATTGAAGCGGGGTTGGCCGCTGCGGCAGAATGTATTCGTAAAGAGACGGGTCACGATATCTTGACCATTCAAGGCGATGTCTCATCGGAGGCCGATTGTATCCGTGCGATCGAGCAGACAGTGCGTCATTATGGCCGATTGGACATTCTCGTTAATAATGCGGGTACAGCGATGGGCAGACCGTTCCCAGAGATTGATTATGCCACTTGGCAGGGCGATTTTGATTTAAAGTTTTATGCAGCGGTACATTGCACGAAGGCGGCGATCCCGCATATGAAGCGTTCAGGCGGCGGTGCAGTCGTGAATGTAACCGCGATTCGAGGTAAGGCGCCCAGTGCTTCATCGACGCCATCATCCGTCACCCGAGCTGCGGGTTTGGCGTTGACCAAAGCCATGAGCAAAGATTTGGCCAAAGACGGAATCCGTGTGAATGCGGTGTGCATCGGGAGTATCCGCAGTGAACAAATTGAGCGAATATGGAAAGAGAAAGCGTCTGATTTAACGTGGGAGCAGTATTCAACGAATCCTAGCCACGACATTCCGTTAGGGCGTTTTGGTGAAAGTGAAGAAGCGGCGAATGTGATTACTTTCTTGGTTTCTGGCGCGGCCTCGTATGTCACCGGGGTCGCAGTGAACATCGACGGCGGCAAATCTGATGTGTTATAACTGCAGATCAGGAAGCTGCTCCATTGAGAATACGATGAGAGGATCAACACGACATGTTAAACAGTCGCTTCATTCCAGTATTCGTCGGTTCATATGCCGATGCGCTAGATCCGGGGTATTGTGTGTGCGTGTTCGATACACATCGCGGCACGGTTGAACTGAAGCAAGCTATAGAGGGATTACACAACCCCACGTTCGCAGCGGCCGATCGTGTGAATGACAGAGTGTATGTCTTGTCAGAACGATTGAATGAGGAAGGACACAAGGTAGGTCAAGCAACGGCATTCGCATTCGATTCACGGACTTGGCATGTTGAGGAGATCAACACCGCAGCCACGGTTTCTGGTTCTACGTGCCACATCGCGTTGGATCATACGGGCTCCGCAGTGATTGTATCCAGCTACCATAAGGGATGTTTAGGGATTTCTCCGATCGAACAAGATGGATCCATCGGAACACTTCAAGAGAGTCACACTCACCAAGGATCCAGTGTTCATCCAGCACAGACGCAAGCCAGAGTTCATTCTGCATGTGTGGATCGGAACAATACATATGTTATCGTCTGCGACTTAGGAACGGATCATCTGATCATCTATCGGTTGGATGCGATTCATCGTACATTGGTGCGGCATCGGGAAGTTCCAGTAGCGGCGGGTGCAGGGCCAAGACATTTTACATTCCATCCTACCTTGCCGTTCGGGTACGTGATCAATGAATTGAATGCCACCATTATCGTTTTTCGTTACGATGAGGAACTCGGTTCCTTGCAAGAGGTTCAGACGGTACCCACGTTGCCAGAGAGTTATTCAGCGTTGAATGCTTGTGCGGACATTCATGTTTCACCGGATGGTCGCTTCTTATATGGTTCGAATCGGGGTCATGATAGTATTGTGGTCTATGCTGTGCATGTATCCGAAGGAACGCTTACTTACGTGGAGCACGTTCCCACAGGTGGAGGTCATCCGCGTAATTTTGCATTGTCTCCTGATGGACGATTTGTTCTGGTTGCCAATCGAGATGGGAATCATATTGTGACCTTCTCACGTGACGTTGTTACGGGTCGATTGATCGCGACGGGTGATGAATTCAACGTACCTAAACCTGTCTGCATCACGTTCTTTTAATGCATCGTGTCTGTATTATTTGGTGGATGGATGCGATAACTCGTCTCTTTTGAGTGCGCTTGGGGCGACACCGGTGATCGCCTTGAATTGTTTCGAGAAAGCGAATGGATCGCAGTAACCCAATGCGGCGGCGATATCCTTGATCGACTCATCGGTTTCTGTGAGCCACTCTATGGCACGTTTGATTTTCATTGCAATGAAGTACTGGTGCGGATTTTTTCCAAATTGGTTTCTGAATTGTTCGCGAAAATAATTGGGACTTAAGTCCGCTGCTTGGGCCAACTGCGTCATCGTAATGTTCTTATGCAGATGTTGGCGCATGAATTCGAGTGCTTTTTCCATGCGTAGATCGCTCGACTCTTGTTGACGGTAGCTGTCTTGCAGCTCGCGACAACACGTATACAAGAGGGTTGTTAGAATGCTGCTGTATCGTTGCGCATCCAATACCGAATCTGAGGTCGTTCGTTGCAACTGACCGAACAATGCGTGAAACAAGAGTGGATCTCGCGGGACGAGTGCAAAGCCAAAAGGCGTCATGTCCCAAGGGTACGGCTTGTCGGTGCCATGCGCTAGCAAGCTGAATCGCGTCAAAACAAGGTGCGGCAAATGATCGGAGCTCAAAATCCGGCTGTGCGCATATTGTGGACTGGCTACAATGATTTTCCCCCGTGTTAATCGCTCCATGTGTTTCCCCAGTGTATACCAGCCGTCACCGGATCGGACATACGCTAAGTGAAAATTCGGATTTCGGCGATTTACAAACCCCCAATTGTGCGGCAGAACGAAGTCATTCTTATTGTCCAATTTCAAGTAGCATCGATGCGGGAGCAGAGCGAGTATCTGTGATAGTGCAGTGTGTGCGGCTTGTAGATTTAAAGTGTTTTTTGACATGTTCCTTCACTTCCATCCATGGAATAGTTCATTTCCTCTATTTACAATGAGGATATGATTATCTGAATTATACATGGACGGGGAGGGATTTGCTTGCATCGATCGAATGTAATCTTTATTCTGATTGACGACATGGGTTGGAAAGATTTAGCTATTTATGGGAGCACGTTCTATGAAACGCCTAATTTGGACCGGCTTGCGGCAGAGGGCTTGCGATTTACCCATGCGTATGCAGCATGTCCGGTCTGTTCGCCAACTCGCGCCAGTGCGATGACCGGAAAATACCCTGCTCGTGTGGGCATTACGGATTGGATTGACCATGCGGGGCAGATGCATCCTTGTAAGGGGAAGCTCGTCGATGTTCCATACTTGAAGGAATTACCGCTGCATGAACGAACCATTGCCCATGATTTGCAGTCATCCGGGTATCGCACTTGGCACGTGGGCAAATGGCATCTCGGCGGCGGCGATCATACGCCAGAACACCACGGCTTCGACGTGAATATCGGCGGATGTGAATGGGGTGCACCAAAACATGGATATTTCAGCCCGTTCAAACACCCTTCACTGTTGGACGGTCCGGCTGGGGAATACTTGACCGATCGTCTGACGGATGAGGCGATCGTGCTGATTCAGTCCAAGGATGAGCGGCCCTTCTTCCTGAATCTGTGTCATTATGCAGTGCACACGCCGTTGCAGGCGAAGCCGGAAGATATTGAGCGATTCGAACAGAAAGCGAAGCAGCTGGGACTCGATCAGATGGACCCGATCGAGCAGGGTGAACATTTCCCTACCGAGCACAAGAAGCATCTACGACTCACACGGCGTCGTCTTCAGTCGCACCCCACTTATGCGGCCATGGTGTATAACCTCGATTGGAATATCGGGAGGCTGTTGGCTGCGTTAGACGAAAGTGGACAAGCAGACCATACGTTGATCGTGTTCACGTCTGACAACGGGGGATTGGCTACCTCCGAAGGCGCGCCAACCTGCAATGCCCCGCTCAGTGAAGGGAAAGGGTGGATGTATGAAGGCGGTGTCCGCGTGCCGTTCTTGATTCGGTGGCCTTCGGTCATTCCGGCAGGTTGTGAATGTCACGAGCCGATTGTCACACCGGATGTGTTCCCGACCTTCCGAGAAATTGCGGGACTGTCTGCTCAACCCGACTATGCAATTGATGGCGTCAGTCTGCTGCCTTTGCTAAGCGGTCCGGTTGATGGCGTTGCCCCGCGATTGGATCGTGAGGCGATCTATTGGCATTACCCGCATTACGGCAATCAAGGGGGAACCCCGGGATCATCGATGCGCATGGGAGCCTACAAGCTCATTGAATTTTTTGAGGATGGGCGTCTGGAGCTCTACAATCTCGAAGAAGACGGTAGCGAGCAGCATAATTTAGCCGCGGCGATGCCGGAGTTGGCTTCGCGGATGCAGCGTATGTTGGAAGCTTGGCGCGTCTCCATCGAAGCGTTGATCCCACAACCGAATTTGGGATAGGCAACGCAGAGTGTATTCGTATGGAAGCGGATTGACATGGACAAAACAATGTCCACAACGTACAATATTGCATACCATTACAATCCGCACGTTGAACAGGGAGGGGGATGCCCGTGAAGTTGTTCACCTTTCATTCGTTGCAATCAAAAATCACGGTCACCTTCCTCGTGTTCATTGTAACGCAACTCTCTCTGTTTAGTGTGGTGACATTCTGGTTTGACTCACGTTCGATCTATAACGAGGTGGCGAATGCGAATGTGCTCACCGTGGAACAGATGACGAACGTGCTCGATACTCAGATCGTCACGATGGACAACGTTAGCGCCATGCTTGCGGAAGATCCGCTGGTGCAAGTGACCATGTTGGAAGTCCGTGAACAAGTGGGATTGTTCTACAATCCAATCACCGAATTTGTCCCCAATGATCCGGTCTATCGCCTCATGGAGTCGACGCGCAACAATTGGCCGCAGATCGATAATGTATATCTGTACGACCTGAATGGCAGAAAAATCGGTGTAACGGACTATGAGGTGGCGCTCGCGAATCCAGAAATTAGTAACTTCAAGGAATCGGATACACAGATTGTATATGGCACCGTGTTGAACCGAACGGAGAACAAAGAATTTGCCGTTTTTTCCTTCCTCCGTTTGGTGAAAGATAACAATGGCAAACCCATCGGTTGGATTCGCATGGATCAGAACTTATACAATACCGATTTCTTTCAAAAACTTTCTGCAGATGAGCGCATCTTCATGGTGTTAGAACCGAGCGCCCGCGTCATTTATGCCAACCACCCTGAGAAAGTCGATATTGTGATCATCTCCAGTTTGTTACGAGAGCAGGATCGCAAGGGGTACGTTTTTCAACCATATTTAGATAAAGACAGCTTGATCAGTTACAACACTTCTAGCGTCACGAATTGGATGACGGTGTTGACCGTCCCGCAACAACTGTTGAACCAAGGGTTGATTCAAGTTCGCACATTCGCAATCAGTTTTATTTTTGTAAACGTTCTCTTCGCTGCTTTCGGGGCGGTGCTGATTTCCAGACGTGTCACGCAACCGCTGCGTCAAGTGTTCCAGTCGATGAAGAAGATCGAGAGTGGGAATTTCCAGACGCAAATTCCGGTGGTATCCAAAGATGAGATCGGAGAACTGGCGCGTCGGATGAACAAAATGGTCGAGAACATCGACATGTTGATCAAACGGGTGTACAAAGCAGATATCAAAAATCAGGAAGCGCGCTTCACCGCACTTCGGGCACAGATCAATCCTCATTTTCTATACAATACGTTAGAATCGATGGATGCGCTCGCCCTGAATGAGGAGACGTGGAAGCTGCACCAGATGATTGAGTCGTTAGCCATTATGTTGCGCTACGCCCTGAACGCCAAGGAATCGGTGTTGCTACGTGATGAATTGCGGCACCTTGAAGCTTACTTAAATATTCAACAAATTAAATATGAGCAACGTTTACGAATCAAGCTTCGCATCCCTGAGGAAGATCATGCGATAAAGATGCCGCAACTCATTCTTCAGCCGATTGTAGAGAACGCCTTTAAATACGGACTTTTTCACAAAAAGGGGGCAGATGTGCTTTACATCTATACGGAACGCGGGGAGACTGCATTAAACATTCATATCGTTGATAATGGTGTGGGTACCGAAGTGGATCAGTTGAAGTGGATTATGAACCCGCTCGATGAGAATAATCAGCTATTGACGGACAAGATCGGCCTTTATAATGTGCATCAGCGTATTCGTTTGTTCTATGGCGATCAGTATGGAATTGAAGTGCAATCCAAACCGGGCTTTTGGTTTAAGGTCACCGTTGTGATCCCCTTGCAAGGGCAAGAGCAAGGAGAAGGGAAGGGAAGTGACGCATGATATATCGCATCGGCATTCTTGATGATGAACCGCTCGTACGTTCCAGCATTAAAGCGAAACTCAAGTTCACGGATCTCGCATACGAGGTGGTTTTGGAACATGATGACGGGCATGCGGTGCTGCAACGGTTACGGGAAGCGAAACAACAGCCCGTGGATGTGATGTTCGTGGATATTGTGATGCCACGCATGGATGGTCTGGAATTTATTCGGTATGCGAAAGAGATATGGCCGGACATCCATTATATTATTGCTAGCGGTCACAATGACTTTCCTTATGCACGCTCGGCGATACAACTTGGCGTGCACGATTATTTGATGAAGCCGATCATGACCGATGAGCTCATCAGCACGATGGACAGTATGAAATACAAAGTGGAGAAGAGGACATCTTCCAAACAAGCCGATTACAAGAACGAGATGGCGATCTGGTTGTCGCAGCGCGGTGCGGGTCGTCTGAACGAAGCAACAGAGGCTTATGCGAGAGAGCAAGTCGCAAACCGTCCGCATGTGTATGTGGTGCTTGTAGGTAATTTCTACAGTGCACAAGCTGAAATACCGGATTTTGAAGGAAAACCGGGCGAATTTTATTTTCCAATGTATGTCGGTGGACTCCACCATGTGCTCGTTTATTTCCATGCCTCAGGTCACTACGCTTCACAGATTTTCGATTCCTGTACACATACATCCACTGTGACGATTGCCCATCTCTCATCCGTACAAGCGTTCGAACGGTTACCGGAATTGGTCTCGTTCGGATTGCATAAGATTCGAGAAACGCTTGTTCTCGATGAGCGGAACCTGATCCATGTCAAAGCGGATGAGGTTATTCCCGATAAATTCTGGACCGATGTGAACGTGGAGCATGCCTCCCTGCTAGAGAAAATCAAACTCGAGCGCCGCTATGAAGTTGCATGGGAGTTGGTGAGGCAGCTGATTCATGCCAAACTTCCGCAGAAAGTGAAAGAACAAGCATTCCATCTATTCATGAGCAACATTTTTCGTATGGAAGTCTCTACAGAGTGGCTGCAAAGTTTCGATCGAATAGAGCCGTTCATTGCCGCGTGTGTTGATTTGGTCAAGATGGCGCATGACGAGCCATGGCCGACCTCCGGGAAAGACATTCTGCGCGAGGTGCTTGCCGATATGGAGAAACAGTACATATTGCGCAAGACGCTGCAAGATTACGCCGACGAATACGGGATTCATCCCAATCACCTCGCTCGCTTATTTAAGAAGCAATTGAACAGCACGTTCCTCGAGCACATGACGCAAGTCCGTATGAAAAGAGCCCGCACATTGCTCTTGGAGACGAAAAAGACGGTTGCGGAGATCGCGATGGAAGTGGGCTACGAGGATGGACGTTATTTCAGCCAAGTCTTTCGAAGGATCTACCAGTCGACGCCAAGCGCATTCCGCGAGTAATGGAATCAAGTTAATTTTTTTCACATCGGATGTTGATTTTACCGCATCAACGCTAGCCGTTAAATACGATACAATAGGTCAAATATGAATTGGAAACCATTGTGCGTGGAACTGGAGGCAGACAAGATGACGCGTAAGCAACCGAATATCATTCTGATCAATTGTGACGATTTGGGGTATGGCGATTTGGGGTGTTACGGTTCAACTGTACATCATACGCCGGTGCTCGATCGTATGGCCGAAGAAGGCGCGA
>JBILCM010000009.1:0-52661 GCA_044353165.1 Paenibacillus sp. | reverse complement strand
AAAGCATATCCCCTTCCTTGATTTGTAAATAGTCTCGAACCGCCTTCGGAATGACAACCTGCCCTTTGGATGATATCATTCTTGATTCCGACATTGTAGTTCACTCCTACTTCGCTCAGATTCTTACTTTATTTTATTCTTACAACATTCCCATGTTAATCCAGCCACCTAAGCTAGAAGTCGAAACAAACACAAATTTGTCTCGATCTTCATTTGTAATCAATCCAAAGCGATTGTTACAATCAACTTAAAGCACTTCATTAACACCATTCTGAGATGCGAAAGAAGGTGCAGCCTGATGCGAAAGCGTTATATATGGAGTGGACTCATCGTACTTATAGTATCCTTATTATTGTTATTGGTGAATGGACTGTGGAAGGAGGAGACCGAACCGTTGAAGGCCGAGTGGAGTGAAGACAGCGTTCTATTCGATTTTGCAGAGTCGTCTGCTTGGGCGTATTGGAATATCGTCAATGATGGTGTCATGGGTGGCGTGAGTCGCAGTAGGATGGCCCCCACAGATCAAGGGTCTGCGTTATTTTCCGGTGAAGTGAGTTTAGAAAACAATGGCGGGTTTGCTTCGGTGGAAGCGCGTTTTGAACCAGTGGATTTAAGTGATTATGCAGGCATTGAGCTCACCTATCGTGGCGACGGCAAGCGCTATGGACTGAACATGCGCGACCGCCGTGGTTGGACCGTATATCAAGCAGATTTTATCGCAAATAAGGGAGATTGGCAGATCATTCGCATTCCATTCACCAGCTTGACGCCTCTGTCTTTCGGTCGCAGGGTTGCCGCGGATCCATTCAATCCGAAGAACGTGATCACCATGCAGCTCATCATTTCCGATAAACAAGAGGGTTCTTTCGCTATCGAGCTGCGGTCGATTCAAGCGTATCGTGGAACGAAAAAGTAAGTTGATGAATTCAGCTTTTTACTTGATTTTCAGCACGACTCCGTCAAAGTTTTGTTAAGTCCACACTTCTACCAAGTTCCGAGAGAACGATATGAACATGCATGTTGACGCCAACTCTTAATAACCCTTTAAGAGCAAGTTCTTCTAGCGGCGGGAGGATTTCATCCAATGAATTCATCGGAAAATCAAACATGAGCCTACTTTGCTGTATACTTGTTGGATCTTCAGCTGAAGGAGAACGAACCTTGATCACCAAATCGCTGCATGGTTTCGACGGATCTAAGAATATTCCAAATTCATCAATTCCATACAACGTCACATATTTTCTAAGTTCGGTCAAAATAAATTTGGCGGAGGGAGACAATCTGAATTCTGTGTCGATCTCTGTAAACAATTGCAGGTTCACTGACAAGTGCGAGTCCCCGCTATCCGAAAGTGCATCCACATAACCAACGAAAACGATGCCTTGATCCATCAAGGGCGCGATTCGTCTCGCTTCATCTCGAGGAATATAACCTATGCTGCGACCGTCTTGTGTATGAATCGCAATCGCATTCGGGTCATGCGGGTGTTGGGGTTCACGTTTGAATACCACTTGTTCAGAAGACGTCAAAGCAGAGACGACTTCGCGACGCCCCTCATAATAGATTCCTGCAACGTGACATTCTCCCCAAAACTGTGTTGATTTCAAATCGGCTATCCTTTCCTTGAGAACATCACCTACATGCGCGAATATTTCTTCCGTCTTCTTTCATTGGTAGCAATCGTAGCTTCTGCTGTGCCATCATGGAAGGAATGAAACCACTTGTCCCAAGGAGCTTCTGCTGTGCCGTAATTGCATTCAAAATATCGATGGTGAAGTTGGTGATGAAAATCCCCTGCATGAATTAATTTATTTTCTTTGTAGACCACTTTCTCATACCCCGCATGCGAAAAAACCGGCCCGATCGCTTTCAAATACATGTGAAGTAAGAAAATAATAGGATGTGTGGGCACAACAAAATGAATCAGCACCGCGGATAAATATAAGAACGATTCAACAGGATGCATGGACATGCCTGACCATGGACCAATATTCACATTCTTGTGGTGAAGAGCATGGATTCGCTTATATATTGGCGGCCAATGGAGAAAGCGATGCACCCAATAGAAATGAGAGGATGTGAAGATAGGAAATAAGACCAGCCATAGGAGAAACCATATCTCATTCCCGGCGAAGGTGAACGTTGGAATAACGCCATTCGCAACGCCCCAGAAATACATCGTCTCAAAGAATGTCCATGTGAGCACGCCGCCGGTTAAACTCCAAAACATGTTATCAAACACTTGATTATGGAATGTAAATGAGGGATTATTCTTCATCTGTTCCCGCAAATCAAATTTGAACAATTGACCCTGCTTACTGAATGTATACAAATACAAATGAAGTGTACCCGCGAAAAGAACGAACAAGATCAGGTTACGCAATAGAATGGTGCCAATCCATGTAATGGATAACGAGGACATCTCCGTGACATTCATGGGGAAAAAGTGGTACACGCTCACTGCCAATACCAAGAAGAGAAACATGTGTGTGATCGTAACCCAGCGTTTGGTAAGCCAGGTTAGAGCTTTCACGGGTGACCACGGCATTGCAAATACAGGTGAATTCTTGATGGGTACGGGAGGATGATAGTTCCATATCGATTTTTGTTTTTCGTTATGACTTTCTTGTACGAACACGTCATTACACTTCCTTCAATCATGAGTCCGATGATGATTGTATTCCATCGAGTAGTATACCTTGAACCACTCTCCATTGACTTAGTTTATAACACAATGGATGTTCTATCAATGTGCGTATAGTTCAAATCGGACAAATGATGATAAACGCGCAGTGTACAGCAGTCTTCGTGTGAGATTCCATACTTTACTCTTCAAACTCGCCATCTTCTTCTGAATCCTCAGCATCACAACGATGACACATTTCGATCACGTTCTCGAGTTTTTCCTGTAGCAACATCTCTTGATGAATGAGCTTTCTGAGGAGTCGTTCCGTGAACCGATTCATTCGGAATAAATCATGGACGCTGGGATTTTGCTTCAAGACATATTGGATTTTTTCGCCTTCTGCGTTCAACATATGCGAAATACCAATTTCTTCCAAAGCGATGGAAGATAGCAGGAGTGTTACTGCTTCATGTCGAGTGAATTGGATCGTGGGCGTAATGTCCGGGATATGAGGCATGGTCATCTTGTTGCACCGCCTTCAATAGGTATTACCTCAGCATACTTCGCATAGCTTTTCCATTATTATTATTTTTGTTTCTATTTAGAATGAGCGGTTGCGTATGGGGAGTGGAATTGGAATGAGTATATGTTGGAGCCTGTGGCAATTGAACGTTAGGCTGATGTTCCTGTTCAGCTGTCTTCACCGCATCAAATAGCTCTTCAGTAGCCTTCTTTAAATTTGCCACGACGCGTTTCATCGGGAATGGCGAGGCCTCATAGGCGCAGCGTAAGTAGTCAATTTGTTGAAGAACTTCCTGAACAGCCCCGATCATCCCGGAATCTCGAGCAGGTGTAAATAAAGGAGAAGCCGTAATCAGATGTTCTATGCGTTCAAAGTATAATTGCGGAGTACCTTCCTTATTCAACGAGATCCTCCTCGTCTATATCGTCCTCGTCTAACAATTCTTTGCTCAACTCGATCGTCCGAACGAGAAGCTTCTGCTTCTCACACAATGCTTCAAGGATGCGTGCGACATGATTCTGAAACTGATTGATTTGCTTATTGGAAGGCGACGTTGGAAACCCTCCGTAATGGCCGGTGAACGCTTGAATATGTTCAGCTTCGGCATTGATGAGATGAGCGATGGCAAGCTCCTCCAGCGCAGCCGATTCTAGAATGTCTTTCACAACTTCCCTATAGGTCTTTATCGATTTTTTTTCTGAATACACTGGCATCGTCAACACACATCACCCTATCTAGCCTATTTCTATTACCCTATGGCGGATATTCCTAATAATAGAACATCAATTTCAGGGAGTAGATGATGATCTAATTCATTCGTGGACAGGCTCACAAGCATTAGGGGAGGAATACGATGGGATATCCTAAAGCAAAGGAGTTGTTAACCGAATGTCGTTCCCAACCATCCCGAATATCAACCCGTCGATTACGTTGACAAGGGAGAATGCAATTGATTTGCTGCTGGCATCTATTGCATTCGAAGAACTCGGACTAGCGCATGTCATCAATGCCGAAGCTGAGAAGATTCAAGCCGTGCTTGGTACGCTTGAAGGCGGCCCGAGAACAGTCACATCGCCAAGTCTTGAAGATTTGCTCAAGATTGATGCGTCTGTAGACAAGGTCCTCAACACCGTCATCAAGCAAGAGATGCTGTTGCTGATCAAGCTTGAGAATGTTATGGAGATTCCGCAATATCCCGATCAACCCGAGTAATCGTGTAACATCCAAGAGAGGGCGGGAATCTCCCGCCCTCTCTTCGTACTTATTGATCACTAATTTTAATCCAAGCCACCTCGATTGTGCCGCTTTCCATTGTTTCAGCAGGATCGAATCGAACTTGTGAAATAATGCCTCGCCATGCAGTGTTTTGTCGTAAGTCTACGCGAATCGTTTGCCAACCGGAATGAGGTTCAATTTTGAAATTCACCATTTTGTCACCATCAAACAGCGTTTGATCCGTCGTGACAAAAAATAACGAAGCTGATGTCTCCTTGGTGTTATTTTTCAATCGTATTTCGAGTTGATTCGCCTTAGCATCCAAGTTTAACTTGGTTGGAGAAAAAATATAAGGGTCTGCTCCAGTGATGGTCAATAACACGGAGTCGTCTTGTCTAACCATTCTCAATTGGTTGGGATCCTTCCATTCGCTCATCGCATTCGGGAACGTCCACTCGATTTGTTGTTGACGAGAAGGCGGTTGGAGTTCATCTGCACTCTTAATATTGATAACCATATGGTCTAGGATCGTTTGCCCTTTATACGTTGCCTCTACCTGGAGTAACGTTTGTCCGGGTTTTTTACCATTCACTTGACCATCCGCACGGACGTCCGCAAATTCGCTCATAATACTGTTGTATGCGATTTGTTTATACACGATATCTGTAGGGGTTTCCCCATTGTCCATCATTGTTCGCAAAAAAATCTTGTTACTTTGTCCAGTATATAAGAAATCCGTAGGCATGGTTGCTTGGATCAAACCGATCCGATCTGTGCCAAGACGGTTCGTGTGAAACTTTGCAACTTCTCCGCGCGTTCTATTCCCGTTCGCGTCTTGGGTAATGATTTGATAATAATATGTCGTATCTGGCTTTAATTGAGACAAATGTATGCGATGTTGTTTGCGCAACGTCATAACATTCGGTGTATGTTCCTCTAGTCGATCTGCCTGTTCCCCATAGACCACCATTGCACTCGTTTTTTCATCTGTCGAGAATGACACATCAGCGATATTCGCATTCCACACCTGATGTTTAACTTGACTGAGAACAGGTGGTTGCTGATCCGTTGCATTCCGAAAAGCAATCGATGCAATTTCGAAAACCCCGTCTTGTTCCGCTTTGAATTCCAGATCGATCAGATGAGTTGCGCGTGTCCAATGAGGGTGATTACTCAAATCATAGCGCACCGTTTGTTCCGACACATTCGGGTCTAGTGGAATTGTGACTTCATACATAGGGAATGTACCGCTTTTATTGTTCTCTCCTATAACACTCCAAGACAATCGCAACGTCTTTGCACCGACGTAATTACGAATCACGGCTTCAAATTCACTTTGTGCATCAGGGATGGTCACAGGTGGTGCATGCAATTTTTGTTTTAATCCGGATTGCATAGTAAATTGCCATGCCCCATCTTCAGGTCCATCTTCATCGTTGGCAATGGCGAGCGACCATCCTTGTCGGTAATGCGGAACTTCAAAATTCCATGTGCTTCCTGTTGTATCTCTCATTCTGTAAGCGTAATCACGCGCAAGCTTAGCGACATCATCGCCTACGAATAGATCATATTCGAATTGATACACCTCATATGGAAAAATTGACATCGAATAAACAGGACTCGTATATGTCGTTTTGTCTCCTGTATCACCAGTAGACCCATCCCCTTGAAATGTATAATTTGTGCTTTCATACAGATGCGGGGTATACCATCCAAGACCAAACCCTTGATGATTCACGTGTGCTCCCCAACCTTCTGTCTGATAGCCAACTTGATTCGGCCAGCCATGCGTAACAGTAGTTAATTCACCATTCCCAAAAGGTTGGTCCCCCTCATATCGCACCGTTTGACTTAATTGTGCAATCGTAAAGATGGGAGGTAACTCCTGTGGACGTATCGGTCCTGCGGGATGATCCAGGTTCGTGAAACGAGCTACAACATGGATACGGTCATCATGAAGCGAATACCAATTTTCCATGAATGATCTCGTGCGGACGCCATCTAATAAAAAATCCATGGCAGATGTCTTCACGTACATCCACTGGTCCCCTTTATAAAAAGCCAAAATATCACTGCCATGCTGACCCGTGCCGCCTTGCACAGGATTATACCCCCATGAACCGAAATCTGAACCATAGTCTCCAGCGCCATAATACGATTGTGTAATAAGTCGACCAGGGTCATGACGATTGACAAGATTCGTACTCGATGCCCCACTTTCACTTACATGCGTAATGGCCCCGCCCCAATGCAATCCGATACCGAGTCGTATTTTATCATTATCTATAAATTCAAATTGCTCCGTTGGGTTTTCTTGTTGTAGGGCTATATAGGACCAATCCAATGAAGTTTTTTCCGCATGTGACCCAAAATACAACCAATAACCTCCAACCAATAGCAAAAGAAACGACAAACTGAGCACAACATTGTTCCTGCGCCACACTTGCATGAATGCCCCTCCTGCATGTTCATATTTCCATGTCATTGTAACATGACATCATTAATGTTCATAGGTAAATCGAACTTTACAAGTTAGCTAAAATAGAATAAAATATCGCTATATTAGCTAAATGGAGGTGTGTCATGCGAGTTCCTTCTACCGAGGCACAGAACAATTTCGGCAAGTTTTTGAAGTATGCAGAAGCTGGAGAGGAAATCATCATTTCGCGCAAAGGCAGAGATGTGGCCAAAATAATCCCAGCTGCTGAGATGGTCCATGAAGAAGCTATGGACTACACTCTCTCTGCAAATCATGTGACTTATGAACAATTCCTTGAGCTGACTGAGGCGTCCGAACAACGTTATGAGTTGATTGATGGCGTGCTATATTTCATGGCTTCCCCTGCATTCAAACACCAGCATGCCGTTCATGAGATCATGGGAATATTCTATTATTGGTTCAAAGGAAAATCGTGTAAAGCGATGACATCCCCATTCGATATCACTATTAAGAAGACTTCAGATAATATCTGTGTTGTTCAACCAGACGTATTTGTAGTTTGCGATACGCATGTCGATAACAAAGGCAAGTATATGGGCGTACCGCTCCTTGTCGTGGAAATTTTGTCGCCTTCCACACGCACCAAGGACATAATCAAGAAACTCAACCTTTACATGGTGAGCGGCGTGAGAGAATATTGGGTCATCGATCCAGAAGATGAGTCTGTACAGTTGTACGCCTTCGAGAACAAAGAGATTCAGAACAACAAAGTTTGGACGAACCGCGCGGACTCACATGCTTATTCCTTATATTATGAGGGATTATCTGTGGGACTTAAGGATTTGTTCAACTGGGAAGGGTTCTAAGATCATTACGCTTCGGAGAATAAGAGACGGACTCCATTGAATCAACCGTTTACATAGGTTGAAACTTGTGTTTTATGTATTATATTTTCGATTGTCGAAGTATTTTATCCATGGATTTCCCTTTGGCCAATTCGTCAATCAACTTGTCTAAATATCGAATTTCCTGCATCGTTGGCTCTTTGATGTCTTCTACCCTAACACCGCAAATCAGACCCTTTATTAGCGTTCTTGATGGATTGAGCAACGGAGCTTCTTTAAAGAATGTTTCAAAATCTGTTTGTTTACTGAGTTGTTCCTCCATCTTGTCCTGAGCATATCCGGTCAACCAACGAATGATTTCATCAACTTCTGGTTTCGTACGGCCTTTTCTGTTTGCCTTTGCAATGTAATGGGGATATACACTTGCAAAGCTCGTGGTATAGATTCGATGCTGTGACATTGACATTCCTCCTAAATGAAAGTATAAATCTATAGATTATTCAAGTAAAGACTGCCATAACTGCTCTGATTCAGCAAAGGACTCCGCGACGAACGCAAGGAATGGGTGAAGCTCCCGGTGCGAAGGCTCGTGCGTATACTTCACCTCTCCAGCTACCCTTGCGATATAAGTATGGTTTTTATGAAATTCAACATGAAAGAAACCATCTTCATATCATGGGCAGGATTGCGGGCATTGAGAACAGCCAACTCATCTTTAACTTCGTCTTCTTCGTGGTACTGACTTCCGCCTTAATTCAAGATTCCACCATATCATGGCTAGCCGAGAAGTTAGATTTGTTGGGTGACAAAAAGGCCGCCGTTCCCCATACGCTATAGTTTGAATCATAGAAGCATACATTGGAGGAGGCTGAGGAAAAAGGAGGGCGAGTATGTGGATACATCCGCGGAATGCCATTCCATATCTAACGACCCGAAATCTGCATCCGGAGAACCAAGAATCGCCGATTCATCACTTGAACGCATGGATCACACCTGCAGACTATGTTTATAGAAGAAATCATTTTGCTTTTCCCATTCCGAATGAGGATTTGCTTCACTTGCATGTAGACGGGCAAGTGCATCAGCCGCTGCGTTTGCATTATAAAGATCTGATTGCTATGCCAGCACACACGGTAGTTGTACCGCTAGAATGCTCCGGCAATAAACGCGCATTCTTCGAACCGAGGGTGTTCGGTGAGTCATGGGAAGGCGATGCGATCAGTCAGACCGTGTGGAAGGGCGTCCCGCTTCGTGAGTTGTTACAGACTGCCCAAATCCAATCCACTGCAAGGGGAGGTCGTGTTTACTGGAGATGACCGCGGACCGATATCGACGGAATCTTCCATTATCAGCGAAGTCTGCCGCTGGAGAAAGCGCTCCACTCTGACACGATCGTCGCCTATGCGATGAACGACCAGCCCATTCCCTTCAAGCATGGATATCCCCTTCGGCTGATCGTGCCCCAGTGGTATGCGATGGCCTCCGTGAAATGGTTGCGCCAGATTACGCTCGTTGATCAACCCTTCCACGGGCCGTTCCAGAGCATCGATTACGTTTATTATCCAGATCCGGTATCGGACGCCGGCCGAAAATCGGTCACAACCATACGAGTCAACTCCTTGATCCAACAGCCGCTAGACCTACAAATCCTAGACGTAGGCACACACATCGTCCAGGGATTGGCTTGGAGTGGCGCAGAACGCATCGCCAAGGTTGAGGTCAGCATGAATCAAGGGGAGAGTTGGGAGTTGGCGACGCTTTATCAGGACCCCCACTCCCCCTACGCTTGGACCGCATGGTCGTATGAATGGAAGACAGTAACGAAGGGAACGTATACCTTGCTTTCTAGAGCCACAGATTTCCTCGGACGTACCCAACCGCTTCAAGCAGAGTGGAACCGCAAAGGATATGGGTATAACGCTGTCTTTACAACAAGAGTGAAGGTGGACTAAGCCTTCTCACAGGAATGGGATAAAAGCTGCGGCAATAAACAAGGAGGGCAGCAGATTCCCGATGTTGATTTTTGCGATCCCCAGAATATTCAACCCGATCCCAACGATCAGCACCCCGCCGACGGCGGTGACATCTGCAACCATCTCGTCGATCTGGGCGGTGTCGATGAAGACTGCAAGCATACTGGCGCTTAGCGCAATCAACCCTTGATAGAGGAACACGGGAACGGCGGAGAACATGACCCCAATGCCTAGCGTCGATGCAAAGAGGATGGCCGTAAACCCGTCCAACATAGATTTGGTAAACAAAATATCGTGATTGAGGCGCAGCCCGCTGTCAAGGGCGCCCAAGATTGCCATCGATCCCACACAATAAAGTAAAGAGGTGGTGACAAAGCCTTCTGCAATCGAAGCCTTGCCGCCATGCGTACTGCTGCTCCGCTGGACTTTCCTCTCCAGCCAGCTGCCAAACTGCTGCAGCCGCTGTTCAATCTGCAGCAGTTCCCCCGCGATACCGCCCGCTACAAGACTGGTAATAACCACCAAGATATGTTCCCAACGGAATGCCATGGTCAATCCCAGCGTGGCCGTGGCTAAGCCTAACCCTTGCATGACTGTGGTGCGGATGCCTTCGGGCAAGCTCGGAATTCGGCTTCCGATCCACCCTCCGACAATAATGGCCGCCGCATTCACAATTGTTCCCCATAGTACCATCGATGCTGCCTCTTTCTTCTGTAATATTTTTCCATGATTACCTACAACGTCTCCATCACCAACGTAAACCCTGCTCTCCACCTTGCCATGTGATGTGGCTCTTACCCGCTCTCATGATTACGTCGTACCCCATCTCAAAAGATCCTGCCTCATCGGAAGTGAATGCTGCATCAGATATGTAGTATCCGTCAATCAACTGTGTCGTTCCTCCCGAAACGGAATCAGTCCAAACAATTTCATAGCTGAAACCCTTTTTCTCCGTTGTTTATGAATCTATAATTTGATAGTCCGTCTTAAACATGAAGAGTAGCGCCTCTTTCAATCCTTGTAAGGATCATCTTCCAAGGTAGGCATAGTCCATTCAGTACTGACCATGGCAACGTGGATCCAACGAGAACAGTAACAGCTTACTTGGGGAATTTTTCTAAAGGTTCTTGATCTTGCAGAGGTTATCGACGAGGAACTGATCCATGCCATCCGCCTCATCAATAACCGATCCCGAAGTTCACATAAAAAAAGCACTGGTGGGTTTCAAACCAATGATTTTTATCTGCTTTTGTATAAAAATATTTATTTACCGCTATACTCCAAGGTCGCCGCATCCAACATAGATTTCCAATCCACAAAATCCGTCTCCCTTACAACATACCGATCAAAAAGTTCATCTAGAATGTTGTTAATATCTTCATGCGTCTTTACCTGAAAGTTGCCTTTCACCAGAAACTCATCAAAATTGGTAAAGTTGGAATACTTCCTCATGAACGTTTCATTGAACAGCTTCTCTAACGAAATGTGATTTGGATCTTCTTGTTTCGTTCTTTGGCCTTGTAATTCCACCAGCAGTTCATCAAAAGACATTGGTTTTTGCTTTCTCAAATTAACACCTCTAGGTCTGTTTTATCGATGCTTTTAACGTACTACATTGTCGACATCAAAGCAAACGCATTTTTCACCCTCTGTTTAATGTAGTTTTTTGATTTTTGCTACACTCACAAAGGTTCAGTGGGCAGGGGATATAAAAATAGAGAAAGTACAGTTTTATAAAGGTCATTTATTAGGTTTGTTTGCTTCATAAATTTTTATATAGTCCTCAACAGTAAGTTTTGAACATAACTCACCGATCAATTCATAAGGAATTTTGTCGATTTTCTTAAATCGGATACAACTTTTCCCCATGTCAAGTTTACCAATATTCAGTTCTCTATATGACTTTACAAACCAATCAAGCAATGATTTGTCCGCATAAATACCAAGATGATAAAATGCTATATATCCTTTCTGATTTGCAAGTGCAATAAAGGGCAATGGCTCTTTCGGATCAACATGATATCCATTCGGATACAGTGTGTGAGGCACAACATATCCTATCATTCCATACTGAATAGTTTCCTGAAAACCCTTTGGTAAATTCATCTTAATGACTTTCCTTACACGATGTAATGCCTCCTGACGTTCTATAGGCTGAATTCCTACATAGCTTTCAGCAGTATCAAATTGTCTTGGTGCTGGTATTTCTGCCTTTTTTCCTGTATACGATCCTATGGTATTATTCCTCCCTTTCCAAAATAAAAACAAATGCTTTACAGCTTCAAAAATCAATATCCCGCTCCTTACCTATTTTCTCAGAAGTAAGAAAACCCTCTTTTTCAAGAGAATTTTCCTTAATCTCTGCATGCATGGTTTCAACTTCAGCGTTGATTCTTTTTTTGGAATAATCCCCCACAATCCGAATACCATTTGTTAGCGGAATAAAGAGAAGTGAGGTGGATTCATGCTTAATGCGTTTGTTACACGTTCTTTAGATGAAGTTCGGTTCTGGTCGCGTATTATGAAGGAGCATTCTTTTTTTCTGAAGTTGGGTTTCCGTTGTGATGACACACAGTTAATCAATGAAGCTAATTTTTTTTTCGTCGTGTTTGAGGATATCGAAAGGAGAGCACATACGTTCACACCCGAAACGGATCCTGAAATGATCAAAAGATTCAATGCCGAAGTGTACAATCATGTTGCTCATATTTGGGCTTTCAAGAGAAAAGTGTTGGGTTTAATCCTTAGTTGCCAGCTTCCTGGAGCCAATAACTTTCCCTTGTTGGTGGATCATGTGAGTCGTGAGGCTTTTTATTTTGGAAATCGATTACAAGAACTCAATAATGGAAGGATAGACCCTTTACCAGATGAAATCATTAATGAAAATGTATTTTTCTTACGCATAATGGCAGATCATGCCAAGTTCATTGGGCATTTGCTAGATCCCTCTGAGCGGAAGCTTGTTGAGCAAGCCAAGGACTTTAGCCACGACTTTGACCAACTGCTTTTCCAAGCTCGAGATTTAGAATCCATGCGTCCTCAATCCCAAACCGTTCCCTTGCTGGACCAATTCTTGGACCAAAATCGAATTTCCGTAAAGTCGCTTCGTGATTTTAAAAAGACGGCAAAAGAATTAATAGAGGCCTGTAGAATAAAAAGTATTATCCACCCATTACTCGCGGACCATGTATTTCGGGAAGCGGAACGATTCCTTTTCATTATCAATTTGCTTGAGAATAGTTTGAACGAGATGGCGATGAAGCATGAATCATAAAGTTACTGAGGGTTTTGATCATGGTTCCCTTTATTTTTGAAAGTCTATTCATTTACACAATTATACGGACTCAATTTCTCCAATTGACTTTAAGATTAAATGCTGACTGTTGAAAAAGCTAACTTAATTGGCATTCCACTTCTTTTCCCGGTTCAAGAAAAACAAGTGATCCTTTCTCGCGCTCAAACTTTCTACCTTATACGTGACAGTTAGAAGGATCGATGCCTTTGACCAAGTAAGGGACACTCCTATGCCTGAGCCTTCGCCAGGAAAGGAGAAACCAGGGTTAACTATCCTAACCTCGGGTATATTATCATGATATTGGTAAAATACCCGCTGCTTTCGTGGGAGAAGCTGGTCTTCTTCCAGCCAAGCATCGACGATTTCCATATACGGTCCCATCACGGGGCTACTGCTCTTACGCTTGCCCAGTGGTTTATTCCAATTGTCCTTATCCGCATATCGCTTGGCTGTCCGCCAGTGAACCCCTACCTGTCTAGCGATCTCGCTTACTGTACAACCTTCTGCTTCATGTAAAAATTTGATATACTCTTGTTGAGCCATTTTCAGCATTCCTTCCAGTCTCCTTCGTCAGTTCTAGACAAACATAACGTTAGGAGTTTAATAGGATGCTGGCAAGTGTCTCTTTGCATGTAACAAAGCATTTTTACGCTGCAATATTCGGCACTTTAATTATGCGGAATGCAACCGTATGACAATGCTGTGGCCAAGGCCATGTTCAAAGTGATCAAAACAGAATTCGTTAAAGGTGCCACATTCGAAAGCCAAGCAGCATTAGATTTGGCACTGTTTGATTATGTACACTGGTTTAACCATATCCGCATTCACGGAACGCTGGGCTACTTAAGCCCGATGGAATATAAGTCTCGACACCTTAAAAAAACTGTCTAGTTTCCTGTTGCCAAACCAGGTGTTCACGCAAAGATAATCTCCGAACGTCTCGGGCATGGTAATATCAATACGACGATGAACATCTATGGTCATGCGTTAAGATCTGCCGACCAATTAGCTGCTGATAAATTTGAAACGATTTTGAACAGTATTCGGTGACGTGATTAATTCACGTCACCGAATTATTTTTTAAGATCGGCATCATTGCATTAAGAATTACATTCTCTGTCCCGATGTCTGTTGAAAGATGATACTTATGTAAAACGACAATTCCTATAATCAAGAAGCTATCGGTCATTAATTGTCTTTAACAATTCTCTAGCTTTTGATTTTATTGCATTTGTAACGCTAGGATGATTTGAATCGACTGCTGCCTTAATCATGTTGGCTTCCCATTGATTCGAAAATATAATGTTCGTATAGTTAATTCTAGTACTCTGAGCGCCTATTGATGATGCATTTGGATTCGAGTCCAGTAACTTTTGAGCAAGCTTCATTTTGTTCGATGCTGAAGGCATTTCATAATATCGTCGGTATTCCTCATAAAATTCCACAAAGTTAGATAATCCCACAGATGCCCTCGCCCGATCAAAACTTACCATGTTTCTTTCCAAAAACAAGCACATAAAGTAATTTACGAAACAAATATTTCTTAAAATCGTAAAAAAACCTTAGGTTCCAAATACGGAACCTAAGGGGTTTGTTTGAATCTAACTCAAACTGGAAATATATGCTATGCTTCACTTTGCCTTAATTTACTACGATCGTAGTAAAGTACCATGTAACATTTCCACCTTGGATACTTAAATAGGCATCACCAGATGTAATTGACCAGTGATCATTAATTTGTACAAAGTCCTCAAAGTTTGAGTAATATGCACCTTGAGGGCTCCACCAAGAAACAGTGTATTTTTTCACACCTTTAAAAGTTACGGTATGAGCTCCATACGGGGTTTGATTCATGCTAATATAGCCAGGCCCAATTTGGTACAATTTGTTATAAATGTAGTTGTAATTGTTGGTATTAATATAATCTTCGGGGTCATTGGTTGTACTTTGTGTTTGCCAACCAATTGATTCGGCAGCAACTTTGAATAACTCATTATTATTGTACCAATATACCCCATTGCTTGACGAGAAGTATGAAGAATTTATCATTCCATTATATGCAGTAGCTAATTGAGAAGATGTAATTTCCGGATACTGGTAGTATTTTAAGATCTCTAAAGTAGATATAACAGCACAGTCATTCGCTTCAGGATATAGACTAGAATTCTGATTTATTTCAGGTACATTTAAAGAATAGCCCGTATTATAAACAATGCTATAACCGGGCCCATAATAATTGCTAAGCCATACATACGGATCCGTTATGTAGTTTCGACGGGAAGTTCCTTCATTGGATCCATAGCTTTGAATTAATGATTTCCTTAGTTCTTTATTAATAATACCCCACTTCGTATTAGTTTGCTTTTTGATCTTATTTGGATTATTGACCCCTCTCTTTAATGTACTTATTTCCATCCCTTTATAGCTTCCATCTCGCACGATCCCATTTGCAACAGCGAAATGTTCAAAACCACTAACATAAATCTTATCGCTTTGATTGAAATAGTTCGCATCAATCTCACCGTAAGAATACTGATTGAGAGCGCCGTTTTCTGCGTCAACAATCAGGTACCCTTCCTCGTAAATAAGCATTACCTCTGCTAAATTGTCCTCAACGTCATAGATTGGAACTATTTGTTTGATATCGAGTTTCCCATTCTTAAAAAGCACAGCCCATTGGCTATCCGGGTCAGCCATTACGCGTGATATGGTTTCCAAGATACCGTATGCAATGGCGTTCTCCAACTTTTCCTGATCAATTGCAGATACCGTTAATCTCTGAGGAATTACTATCTTATAGTCGTATTCACTTTCAGAGGAGTGGTTAGTATAATTTTGAATATCGTTGGCTAATGCACTACCTGTCGGCGCCCCCAATAACATTGAAACCGAAAGCAACGCAGCAATCGCAGGTTTCCTACCGAAGCGTGTATATCCCCCCGGTTTAAAATGACTTTTTGACATCGTACCATCTCCTTTAACGTTTTGACTACATGGTAAAAATATCATTTATTTCCTATTATGTGTATATTTTTATTTTTATTTTTTTAATTGCAACCCAATCCACAATCCGAATGAAGGAACTGCAAAAAACCAAATTGTGTTCGATGGACTCGGGTCAAAATGGAGCACCTGTCCAAGTCCAATCACATATAAATTGTATCCCAAAAATAACATCCAATTAAAACCCATTTGGCTCGGGAATGCTAAACAATACAGTCCAATTAATAAACCAAGTAAACTAACAAGTGAGACGGAAAAGAAGTTCAGAAGGTTCGACGTTAAAGGGGTGAGAAATGCATACCCCAGCGTGACATAAGCAGAAAGTGCAATTATAAGTATTGCAAGGAGAAATGCTGGATGATTCCCCATGGAATACAAAAAACTGGTGATTACTAAGATTAAAATATGAAATACAAATGATAACAGGATATTTCGACGCATTGAAGTCCCTCCCTAAAGTAAGACACTTGATTCTTACATCATTTTACCTCTTTTTACTCCAATTACCATAGTGTAAATACCTAAATCACAGCAACGCCCCAAAATGCAAGTCTTCAAATATCTAGCCTCACTTGTGATTCACTTTACTCCAGGTTAAATGGCCTTCCATTGAGGAAAAGGTACTGAAGATACCTCGACATATATGAAAGTCAACGCGTTCATTTGATTGCTATCGAATGATTACCGCAGAAAATTTTTCTTAAGAATTGATAAAATATTCTCTCTATGTTTGCCTCACTGAAAGTATCTGCCTTTTTGTAAGAAAAAGATCTATTCAACGTTAATTATGAACTTAATCAGCAGAAGATGTCATATCTTACTATCAAATGGGGACGCGTAATTTCGCGTCCCCAATTCGTCCCCAACACTCCTGTCCAATCACTCAAAACCCTTAAAAATCAAGGAACAAACGACCTCCACATGCCCCGTATGTGGGAACATGTCCTAATATTCTATCTTCTGCGATAATTACATATAACCGCGTAAATTCTAGGTTTTTAATTTCGCTTTATTCAATATTTTTTTAATTTATATCAGAAGCTCTATGTCGACCATGCCGTCAATTACTAGCTAGAGACGATTATTACGGATAACCTATCATGACTTTTCGGGGTCGTTCTGCTAGATACAATAAATGATGACTCCCAATGATTCAAACATTCTCAAAAGACGATATTAAATGGTCGTACTCTGGTAAGTAATTTAAGCAAATAAATGAATATTCTCCTGTTGTAGCTTTTCCTTTCACTCGCGACATACTAATAAATATCGCATCCTTGATTGTTTGAGGATTTGGTGCTGCATATGTAATATTCCCATTACAATAACGAGTCGATGGCGAATCCAAAATTAAGACAATATTAGGAGTTTGCCATCCTTTATAACTTTGAAAAGAACTTATTTTAAGTCTTCCCGTACCTCCGTGGAACTTCCATTTTTCTGAACGGCGACTTTCTATATCTCCACTTTGCTTAATAGCATAAACATGGGATGTTCTAACACCTTTCTGCTCGAAATACTTCACAATTTCAGCGCCTGTACTTTCATTTGTTGTCAGGATCGTAATATCTTCCCAGTCATTCGATTGACGCAAGAAATCGATATGATGATCAAGCTGCATTATTTTTTCTGTACTCACACTTGACCTATAGTTGTACCATAATGCTGTTTGATGAAAACTAACTTGTTCTGCACTTGATTCTACTAAAATATCTTCCGCATCAATCTGTAATTGTTGACGAACAGCACGTATTTTGGGGACCATCGTATCCGGCAAACGATGTGTATATCTCAATAAACCTGGTTTGCCCTTAAAACCTATATTTTTAATTTCCGCTGGGTCTTCAATCCATACCCCATTACCATATAAATCTTGTGCTTTATCGTAAACAATAAATAACTCACCTTGACCAGTGAAACATTGTTTTAAAAACCGAATCCATGCCCCTTTAAAATCTTGCCCCTCGTCAATTAAAATATAATCGAACTTAAACTGTGATTTGTTGGTCCCTCTTGCCAAATATGATGTAATCACGCTCATACATTTTTCTGTGTAATCATGTTCATCGTTGTCAAAATCTACTTCAATTTCATGTTCTGTCATGATGACTTTTAATAAGTCATGAAAATGTATGATAGTTAAGTCTTTTCGTAGTTTTTTTCTTTCTCCATCATATTTCCCTGTTCCAAATTGCTGACTGCATAAATCTCTTAAGTAATGGCGCAAAGTGATGTTAAATGTCAAAATAAGTACACGCTTATTATCTCTTAATGCTTTTACACACTTTTCTGCGAGAATTAGTGACTTTCCAGCACCCGCAACGCCACTCCATCTCCGAATACTTCCAGGACTGAGTTCTGCCAATTCTCTTTGTACTCTGGTTAAAATAAAAGGTTGCTTCCGCTCATAGTTATAATCCGCATATTGTAAATGCTTTGCTAACTCTTCTACAAGCTCTTGTAACAACTCGTGTTTGTTAAATTGTGAATTTTCCCTTGCAAGTGCATATGTGTGATCAGCCGGTCTTAGTTGGTTATTTATGTTTTTAATAAATTCAATATCTTCATTAGTCCAAACTTTAGTCCGAACTTTGGTACGGGGATTTCCATCTTTGCAAAAGTCTAAAGCTTGTTTTTTTGTGGCTCTATGAAAATACACTATTGTTTCAACACAACCATAGTAATCATCAAAATTTTCAGCAACATAGACACTATTGATTAATCCTGATTCCAAAATCGCTTTCTTATAATTTTGTACTTGGTTAATTGGATTTTTTTATGAGATTTCCCATCTGTTCCGCGAACATAGCCACCATTCTCATAAACATCCGAGTTTAAATCCCAATCTTTTACCTCTATAATGATAATTCCTCTTTGTGGATTTAATAAAACGAAGTCTGGCTTCATTGAATTTATATGCGGTTGTTCAAATACCATCCAACCGTCAAATCGAGGATTCGTTCCAAATAAATTTAATAAAAACTGTTCACCGGTTGTTCTAGGATCGTTGGGGTTAAAATTTTCAAATATTTCAGCAGGCATTCGACTCACATCACATTCTTATATAGTTAAATACCGCTTTCAAAAAAATTACATAAATAGAACTATTATCCATTAGAACCAAAGTCATTGCAAACATCATACTATACTACAAATTATCAACCCATTCAATGAACACTTTTGGACCTCTATCAAGAAAGTGAACATAATTAAATGAGAACAATCGTCGGAAAAGTGAGAACGCAAAAATATGTTGCAACGAAGCGAGCTTGAACAATTACTCCAAACTGAAGAAGATTTATCGATACGTTGTATTGGAGGAGAGAGTCATCGTCCGCCTGAGGATGTTGGAGGAACTTCTACATATGAGGAGTTTCTGCTTGCAATTAGTATAATTTTAGTCATAAAAGATATCCATGACCTATCTTTTTTTTATCAAAAGTATGGACTCCCAGTCCTCAGGAAATCCAATACGATCCAGTTCGACTATATCTTTAAACTCCGTGAGCAAGGCTTCCATGCGGGTAATAAAGTTTCTCCATTTCATATAATCCGGGATAAGCTCTTTTAGAACATACAAGTGAGCAAAGATTTTCCCTTGATGAATCCCCAACTTTTTCGATTTCGTATCTAGTCTCGGTTTGCTCGTCAGCGGTCGATTGTATAGTCGACCATAGTGAGCACATATATTGCGGATGTAGGATAAGCATTTTAGCCAGCTCCCCAGATAAACAGCGGGGACTTGATAATTTCTTTTGGCAATTTGATTCTGATCTTCGCTTTTCATATTAGAGAATAACTTGGATAGCGCACCGAACGAAAGTACTTCTATCGCAACCCAGACAGGGATTTTCCCCTCGTATTTCTCAACATGATGTTTTATGAAAATTTCTTGTGACCGCTGGATTTCCTTCTCCAACTCTGCAAGAAACAATTCATGGTATTCAAAATGTTCTGAGGCCAAATGCCCCAGAGCACCGTATGCGTGAGCAATATAGTACGAAATATGAGTTCTGAGTGCAATTTCCACTTGCTCCACCATTTCCATAATCATATAACGGAAGCGGCGATCAAACTCGTACAATTTAAAAATATGTTCAAATGAGGTTCCTGAAAGAAATTTGTCATCTTGTTTGAGACTTAAAGTATACGCACTCAAACGGTAATAATTGATGTGCCGCAAAGTACGAATCGCAAAGTCTTCATCATCAATGACAAGCCCGCGACTTTTCAAAATTTGAATTTGCTCTTCAAATGTTGTAGGTCGCTTCACTGAGGGAACAAATTTATTGCACATAGTCTCCTCCAACGAAATAAAAAGGCCCACCTTGGTACGCATTGTGAAGAGGCGTGGTGGGAACTGTTGACATTACTTTACAAGAGATACCTGCGAGTGTCAATGGAAACGGCTGCTTTTTTTACTGAATTTTTGTCTTTCATGGGCCCGTGTCTTTAAAGTTCCCATTATCTGGTATGCCGGTATAATGTGTTGACACTACACACTCGACATGCCCCGTATGCGGGAACATGTCCACAGGTTGCACCGCGACGGTGCGGAAGCCGCCGGCCTCGAGCAGCGCGAGGTCGCGGGCGAGCGTGGCGGGATTGCACGACACGTAGACGATGCGCTGCGGGCGCATGGCGATCAGCGTGTCGAGGAGCGCAGGATCGCAGCCCTTGCGCGGGGGATCAACGACGATGACATCGGCGTCGATGCCTTGTTCGCGCCACGCGGGGAGCACGGCTTCGGCGCGGCCGGTGACGAAGTCGGCGTTGTCGATGCCGTTGCGTTGTGCGTTCGCGCGCGCGTCGGTGATGGCGTCGGGGATGAGCTCGACGCCATACACGTGGCGAGCGGCACGCGCCAGGAAGAGCGAGATCGTCCCGATGCCGCAGTAGGCATCGATGACGGTCTCGCTGCCGGTGAGAGCCGCGTAATCGAGCGCGGTCTGATAGAGCTTCAACGTCTGGACCGGATTCACTTGGAAGAACGAGCGCGCAGAGATGGCGAATCGAATGCCGCCGATCTCATCCTCGATCGTATCCGCTCCCCATAAGGTGACGGTCTGATCACCGAAAATTTCGCTCGTTCGAGCAGGATTGATATTCAGGCAGAGGCTCACCATGTGTGCAAGTTCACGACGCATGCGGTCGATGAATGCATCCAATTGCGGGGTCTCAGGAGCAGTGGCAACGAGTACAATCATCAGTTCGCCGGTCGCGAACGACACTTTCGCGATGACATGACGCAACCATCCCGTGTGCGAGGGCTCATGGTACGCTTCAATGTCGAGCTCGCGTGCGATGCGTTTCACCTGCAACACGGCTGCATCGTTTCGTTCATGTTGAATGAGACATGACTCCGTCTCGACGATTCGATGCGTCCCCGCGCCATAGAAACCACCGATCAGCCCGCCTTCCGCTACATCGAAGCCGATCGGCAGCTGCACTTTATTACGGTACCGCCAAGGCTCGTCCATCCCGATCACAGGATGCACCACAACGCCTCGGTCGGCAAGCGCGATCACCCCAGCTTCCTCACTTCCCCCAAGAGGCGACGTATCCGCCGGCGCCGGCACGACACGCAGCTTGCCAATCCGCTCAAGCGCATCAACCACTTGCTGACGTTTCCAGTGTAACTGCGCATCATAAGAAAGATGCTGCAATTGGCACCCGCCGCACCGTATGAACACCTCGCATGGCGCAACGACCCGATCGGTACTGACTGTCTGCACCGACATCAGTTCGGCGCGGCCGTATTTGCGCTTCACCTCGGTCACACGCGCGCGCACCGCTTCACCGGGCAGCGCACCCGCAATAAATAAGGTGAACCCCGACGCCGTTCGCCCAACACCCTCCCCATCATGTGTGAGTCCAACGATCTGGGCATCGACCACCTGATGGATCGACACGGGCAAATCTACACGTTCCGACGAACGTGAAAAGCCGGGCGCTTGATGCCCCCGACCCGCGATGATGGACCCTTTGCGATTGCGTTTCGTTCCATGCCTCATGAGCTGACTCCATTCCTAGTCGTTTCCATCGCATCATTCAATTCGAACGCCGTCTGTGTTGGAGCCGACACCGCAATACCTACAGCACCCGACTGACGATGATAGCTGGATTTCCCTGTCGGATCCACAAACACGCCCTGATACCTCGGCAACACTTCAATCTCGCAAGGCAATGTGCCGCCAAACTCTCCATCGAGATTCAGCTGCACGTAATCCGGCGACTCAATCTGCAACTGCCGCGTCCGAAATTGTACAATGAGCGGGTCTTGTACGAGTTCACCGCGCGCCACCATCGTGGCCAGTCGAATGAATTCAGCCAAGTTGCAGCGGCGCAAGAACAGAACATCCATCAAGCCGTCATCCAATTTCGCATCCGGCATCAACTTCTCAAACCCGCCCACAGAATTGGAATTGGCGACGAAGAACAGCATCATGTCCTCGTTCAACTCGATCCCCTCGGCTCGTACACGCATCCGAATCGGGCGAAGCCGCGGCAGCTTCTCAAAACCTTTCATATAATAAGCCAGCTGTCCGAGCACGGTCTTCATCTTCGAGGGCACCTCATAAGTCAGCTCCGTGAGTGACCCACCCCCAGCAATATTGACAAAATGTTTCTGATTCAACCGCCCAATATCGATCTTCTTCACCGAACCGTGCGCAATCAAATCAACCGCGGCATCCCACGCACGGGGAATACCTAACGCGCGAGCCAAATCATTCGTTGTGCCTAGCGGCAATATCCCTAGGGGTGGGCGTTTATCGGCTTTGGCCAGTCCGCTCACCACTTCGTTGAGTGTCCCATCACCGCCAGCTGCGATCACGACATCGTACTTACGCCGAGCGGCTTCGGCACCGGCCAGCACTGCATCACCCGGACCCATCGTTGCATGGGTAGACGTCTCAAAGCCATATCCCTCAAGACGTTGCAACACGTCGGGTAGTCTGCGGCGCATCTCTTCTCGCCCGGAAGTTGGATTGTAGATGAGTCTCGCTCTCTTCACCATATCGGCTCGCTCCTTCACCTGATCCGCATCAACATCGGTTGAATTCCATAACGGTGTGCAACAAATTACCTGCCCAATCGCTCCAATGTCATCTGATACCCATCGGTACCGTAATGCAAACACCTTTTGACCCGAGAGATGGTCGCTGTGCTTGCACCTGTATCCGATTCAATTTGTTTATACGTAAATCCTTTGCGCAACATCCGAGCCACTTCCAGCCGTTGCGCCATCGATTCAATTTCATTGATGGTACACAGATCGTCGAAGAACACATAACACTCTTCCCGATCTTTCAGTGTTAGCACGGCTTCGAACAATTGATCAATCGTCTTGTCATTCAGTTTCTTCAGCTGCATCGTTTCGCTCACCCTCCGGTTGGACGTTAACGCTTTAACATTGTACATCATTATAGTACCATGTCTTCGGCTTTTTGGAAAACCGGGCATGCGTCCATGCGAAACATTCGCCTATCACATAAAGTGTAGCATGAAACCCTATAATTTATGACAAAGGATTGTGAAGCCGATGGATCACTATGCGCAAGTCAGAAACACTTCGGTTCCCCCATTGGGCGCGTACCCGACGTTGCCAACGTACATGGCGAGTTTTACACCCGAGGTTGGCGGATTTAGTTCATTATCACCGCTCGCCCCGCCCACACCACCAGCAGGCGCGACCACGGAAGGTCTTGGAGGGCTGCTGAACAATTTAGGGAGTCTTCGCCAGATGGTCGACCGGATGGGCGGCATTGATGGCCTCTTAAGCAACATGGGGAAAATTCAGAAGATGATCGGTACGATGCAACAGATGGGACCGATGTTTAAATTGTTGTTGGGTGGGCTTGGCGGGGCGCGCGCAACAGCAAACGCCAGATCGAATTCCGAGTTGAACGAATATCCGCGCCGTCGTCGTCGCCGCCGTCGTCAGCGTGTTGCATCCGGAAGACAGCAGAAAGGGCCGCGCATTGCCGCGCTACCCCCACAATCTACTCCGCGGCCGCACGGTAAGCATACGACACCTGCTCGAGCTTCGGAATAATCTGCACCCATGTTTGCCCGGGAAATAACGGGATCTCCGCTTGTTTCCCTGAAGGTTCATAGGCACGGATCACATCATTGCGATTTTCCCAGATAATTCTACGTATCAATCCGTTCTGTAGCAAATATCCTCGTCCAGGGCCATACACATCGACCGAGCGCCGGCCATCGTCATCGACAACCCGATGTTTCGCTTCGATAATCAACACGTTCGTAGCACTTAGCACCTTGTCCGAAATTCGATCCACATGGGGCGTACCGTCCATGGAACGCAGATACGTGTTGGATGAAGCTTGGTAATCGTAACCTACAGCATACGATTGCACATAAGGAATTGTGATCGATGTAGCCGGTTGTCCTTCGGCGGGGCGTGTGCCGTCCTGAGGTTTCACTTGCGTGAATCGGAGTTCCGGGTCGACCCACTTCTTGCGGAACTTCTTCGCAGAAACACCTTTCTTCATCAACTTCGTACTTGTGAATACGTTGTGCGGTGATGCTCGCGCTTTATCCCGCCAGAAATACGGATGGTCGCCGTACACTTGATCAAGATGATTCAATTTCTGTTCGGCGATCAAATTCATCGCGACTTGGCTCCAACCGGCGTGAACGAGGATGCCGTCGAAACCGAGTCCGAGCTCAATGAAATAAGGTCGGATGCTGCGAACGGGACCAATCGCCTCCGCTGGTTGGCTGTGATAGACCGCTACGAACCGCGTAATATTTCCTTCCGCCAGAACTTCATATACAAGATCCGCTTGATCGAGGCCCGACTGTGGCCTGGCCGTCAGGTAATTCTCCACCATCACAACGAATGGCCGATCTTTCATATTCTCGGCAGCCGGCTTTCCGGTCAGCGGATATGTATAAGGCAGATTTACCTCAGGTTCAGACGTACCCTTATCAACTGTTTCCTCCGGGGCGAATGCTGCAGCGCTATCGATAGGTTCTTCAACGGCGGGCATCTCCGCGTCGACTGTCGTGTCGTCAGTTTTGGCACAATTCGCGAGTAAGATTACAATTAAGATAATCACAAAGAGGCCGGCAACACTGCTGATGATCACGCGTTTATTCATTTTCTTCAATCGATCCACCCCAGTTGCATGAATGTGTACATACCTCTATTATAACGCATAAACTCGCTTTCGGTGTCGATTATATTCTTGAAAAGATTGGGAAAACTAACGCAAAAACATTCCAACGTTACAGAACCGGAGGCTATTGAATTGAATCTGTTGCGTGAAAGCGAATTACGGCGCGGCAAGGCAAAGATGTTGTGGGCCATCGCCCTGCTGGCAGCATTGATCATCCTCACAGGATGGACGACGGTGAAGAAGGCGGCTCCCGAAGGAGACGTCTCTATCGTCATTAATCCGCTCACAAGACGATTGGTCGTCTATGCCGATGGAATTCCCTATCACGCCTATCCTGTAGCGATCGGCAAGCGGAGCACCCCGACCCCCATCGGTGAGTTTGCCGTAGCGGAGAAACACGTGAATTGGGGCACCGGGTTTGGGACGCGCTGGATCGGGCTGAACGTTCCCTGGGGGATGTATGGCATTCATGGCACCAATAAGCCGGGATCGATCGGTACGTCCGCTTCGCACGGATGCATCCGCATGTTGAATCGGCACGTCGAAGAGTTATATCCATGGGTGAAGGTGGGCACGAAAGTCACGATTCTCGGACATGCACTTGGCGGATTGTTTGAACAGCCTAGAGCGTTGGTGAAAGGTCACACGGGGGGCGATGTCTTATTGGTCCAATACCAACTGCGCGCTGCGGGTCATTACAACGGACCATGCAACGGCAAGTTCGGTCCGGCGACGGAATCCGCCGTCCGCTCATTCGAGCGAGCGAACGGGATGGCCGTCGATGGGATCATAGGCGGGGCAGAATATGAAGCGCTGGGATTGACGGAATAAATGCACGCATTACAAGGAAGTTCGTCCTTCTTGCATCTTGAACTCACGATCACAGATGTGCTCCATAAATTCGAGATCGTGGAAAATCCCGAGCATCGTTGTGCGCTCTCGCTTCAGTTGTTCCAACAATTGTTTCACACGTAATTTGGATATCGCATCCAAACTTGCGGTCGGTTCATCCAATAACAACAACCGCGGTTTCTTCACCATGGCCATCGCAATGTTCAATCTCAGTTTTTCGCCGCCTGAGAACGTGTTCGGGAACCGGTCCCACAATTCTTTCTTCAGTTCAAAATGTTCAAGCAACCGCGTCGCCTCTTCCGCCGCCTGTTGCTCCTGCACACCCATTTCCAAGCTGGCCAATTTCACTAATTCCCAAGCTGACGTTCGCGGCATCACATTGAGGAATTGAGATACATATCCCATCTCGTATTTGCGCAGATGAATCATCTCACGATCTGTCGCTTGAGCGAGATTCATTCGGCCATAGCGGCTTGAGAGAAAATAAATCGATCCTGTCGTCGGTAAGTACGTGCGGTGAATACATTTGAGAATGGTCGATTTCCCGCTGCCGCTTTTCCCTGTAATGCCTACGAACTCACCTTCTTGGATCGATAGATGAATATCTGTAATCGCGCGAATCGTCTCGTTGCCGTCATTCAGGTTGAATATTTTGGACAGATGCTGAATTTCCAGTATGGGGCTCATCGGCTTCGTTCCTTCCTTCACATGCGATAGTTGGTGCGCTGGATCCATTGCCCATCGACCCACACAGACGTGATCACAGGGAAGTTCGCTTCAATCCGTTCAATGATCAGCACATCCGCTTTCTTGCCCGGGGCGATCGAACCGATCTGATCATCCATGCGGACCGCGCGCGCAGGCGCGATGGTGACGAGTCGGAGCAATTCGACCAAATCCAATCCGTGTTTTTCATGCAACGTGAAGATCGCATGCAACATCGCCGCAGGATAATAATCACTGCACAGAATGTCGATGTACCCTTGTTTGATCGCTTCGCTCGCGTTCAAATTCCCACTGTGCGAACCGCCCAATAGCACATTCGGAGCGCCGGCAATGGTGTGGAGTCCAAGTGAATGGGCGTGTCTTGCGATCTCCATCGTAATCGGAAACTCGCTAATCGTGGTGCCGAAACTTTGGACATACTCCAACTTTTCCATCGTATCGTCATCGTGGGAGGCCACCGCGATGCCATGACTGCTCGCCAGTTCGGCCAGTGCTTCAATCTTGTCTGCGGTAATTTTTTCCTTGCTCTGTTGCTTCGTAATGATCAGATCAATGGCCTCATCGCTTAAGTTTTTGTAACCTTTGACGGTGTGTCGATACAACTCCAGATTGCGATATTGCCCTTGTCCGGGGGTATGGTCCATGAAGGAAACCAGGTGTACTTTCTTCTGTGCAATGTAGTCTTGCATACTGTCGAGCTCATCGAAATTATCGATCTCGAAGCGCGCGTGAAAACGATGCCGCACCAGATGTTTGCGCCCGTGCGATTCATGGATCAATTCAATGAATTTCTTGGCATTCTCGGGATCACGAATCGGCTTATGATCGAAATCCCACGTCTTGCAGATCGACAATGAATGGAACATCGTTGTAATGCCGTGGGCGATCAGCTGCTTCTCTGTCTCACGCAGGCTCAAGTTGAAATCCATCAACGATGTTGGCCGCGGTGCCGCCATATGTTCAATATAATCCGAGTGCAAGTCAATGAAACCAGCGGTAACGTATCCCCCGTTCGCATCTATCGTCTCCACTGACCGTCCACCCGCAATGTGTGTAGCATCTGCCGCAGGTGCCACCGCTGCAATCACATCATGGTGAATCCATAAATCATACCCTTCTAACCTAGCGTCTTCTGTGATAATGATGCCGTTCGTAATTCGATACACAAGTGAGCCTCCCTGCTTCTTAGAGAAGTGAATTGACGAGTTGTTGGGTAAACCGGTGTTGCGGGTCTTCTAGAATCTGATCGGTCAGTCCGGTTTCGATCACACGACCGTCGAGCATGACCATCGTGCGATCCGCTAACATGCGGATGACACTCAAATCATGGGAAACGACGATCATACTGATGAACAAATCACGCTGCAGCTGTTTGATCATATCGAGCACATTCGCTTGCACAGTCAGATCGAGTCCGGTGGTCACTTCGTCCAGCAGAACAATCGGCGGTCGATTCGATAATGCCTTAGCAATCTGCACACGCTGTTGCATGCCGCCCGAAAATTTACGCGGAGCATCTTTCATACGATGCAGTGGGATATTCACGCGATCCAGTAGCTCTTGTCCCCGTGCTTCCATCGCGCCAACTTGTCGATGTCCTGCGGCAATCAGCTTTTCGGCAATGTTGCCGATCGATGTGAAATCCATGCGCAATCCCATCATCGGATTCTGATACACTTTGCCCATGAGATGATTGCGGATGTAATTTTTCTGCTGCGATGAAGCTTCGAATGTGTTCTGCGCCCCAGCATGGTAATCCCGCAACCACATCTGTCCTTGGGAGACGGGTTGGTCAAAATACAAGCATTGCATGAGCGTCGATTTCCCGCTGCCGCTCTCGCCGACGACGCCGAACACTTCGCCGGGATACACTTCAAAACTCACATTCTCGACGGCATAGACCGTTCCGCAACGGGTGCAAAGATTTTTCACGCGATGCTCGGTTTTACCGCCTTCGCACGAACGGCAACCGTTGCCGAACTGGCGGCTTAGCCCATCAACGCGTAAAGTTGGTTGTTCGATGAATTCCATAATTGTTAACTCCTCTATGCGTGTACTTGACCATTCAAGCGCTCAAGACAGTAGCTCGTATCATTGCATTGGTGGTACGCTTCCCCAGTGGATGGCTGATGCAACTCATCGAGGTACACACCCGTTGCGCCACACAGATGACAACTTTTGTGTTCGAAGGACTCCACACGGAACGGATAATCTTCAAAATCGAGTGAGACCACTTTCGTGTATGGCGGCACAGCATAAATTTTTTTCTCGCGTCCCGCACCGAGCAAGATTAAGGCAGGGGAATGGTTCATCTTCGGGTTGTCGAATTTGGGGATCGGACTGGGCGCCGAAACATAACGGTCGTGCACCATCACAGGATGATCCGCCCCCGTTGACATATGGCCGAATTTCATAATTTGTTCGAACAGCATCAACCAAGCGCCGCTGTATTGCTTGTCGGCATGCAACCGTTGCGTGGCATACTCACTTTTTTCGATTTTTCGCAGTGGTTCTGGCAACGGGACTTGCAAGATGAGGATTTGACGTTCCGTCAGCGGTACTTCTGGAATCCGGTGTCGTGATTGAATCAAGGTAGCTTCGGCCGTCGAATCTGTGACCTCGATCCCCGCCGTTTGTTTCACCAGTTTTTTAATATTGATAGCGTTGACGGATTCGTCTGCGCCTTGGTCAATCACTTTCAGTACGTCTGTCGTCCCGATCAGTGAGAGCGTCAGCTGCAATCCGCCTGTCCCCCACCCTCTGGCAATCGGCATTTCACGCGAGGCAAAAGGCACTTGGTAACCCGGAATCGCGACGGCCTTCAAGGTCGCTCTGCGAATTTCTCGTTTCGACCCTTCATCAAAGAAGGCAAAATGATACGTACCTCTCATGGCGCTTCCTTCCCTTCTTCCACCTTTGTATGTCTGACACGCTCCAGGTCCGACTGGAATGTGACATAATGCGGCATTTTGAGATGGGAAATGAACCCGGTAGCCTCGACACAATCAATGTGATAAAGCACAAATTCTTCATCGTGCGGTGGGAAATTCGGATGCGGTGTTTCGAGCGCATTGTCTAGAATTCCCATGGCGATCGCCTTCGTCTCGTTCTGTCCATAGCAAATGCCATACCCAATCACAAATTCGAGCTCGTTCTTCC
This sequence comes from Paenibacillus sp., assembly GCA_044353165.1. Lineage (GTDB taxonomy): Bacteria > Bacillota > Bacilli > Paenibacillales > YIM-B00363 > JBILCM01. The sequence goes on along the minus strand of JBILCM010000009.1, from coordinate 22,858 downwards.
CATCAGGACGAACCACTGTATGAGGGATCAACATCTCCGCTTCGGTCAACTTGAAGTCACCGATATAATAGGCATCTTCTTCTTCACCGGCAGGATCGAGCGGATGATTGATCGTGATCGGCACTTGCCCCACGCGAAGTTCCCCTACAGCGGGGTGCAAGGCGCCGTACCCTCTGAGAACGGCATAACCGAGTGCCGTGACCGCTCCGGTCTGACCTCGTGTGAGCACTTGCAACCGCTGGCTGCGCGTGGATGGGAATTGCAAACTTTCCCGCGTGACATCATCGGGCTCACCGGGATGTTCCGGGAATGACGCCATCAGTCCTTCTTTGCGCAACAAATCGATGACTCTGGGCAACTGATGGAGTGCAAACTCGGATGCATTCGCTGCCGTTGCGCGTGATTGTTGTTCGAATTGTTCACGCCAGCGTGCAAGCTCGGGAAGAGATTCCTCCAGTAAACTAAAATCAAGCAAGCGGTGCATGTAATCTACCGTTGCGCCCAACAATTGACCGCCCGGAATATCTTTGAATGCAGCGGAAATTCTGCGTTCAACGTCCATCTGTGCCGTCGTTGCGACGCGGGAGTAATGTTTGCGCGGCAAGGTGGAGCGATATGCGCGCAATAAGAACACCGCTTCTTCCGGATTGCCTTCCGACTGCTTAATGGCTAGGGCAGCCAGCGTCTCATCATAGAGACTGCTCTCCGACATCACTTGATCGATCAAACCTCGCAAGCCGTGCTCAATATGTTGTACATCGAGTATCGTGCCTTGCCGAATCCGCTCATATTTCAGACGTTCAATCGCGTGTTCGATCGCTTCTGTACCACCCTTAACAGCTACGTATGCCATGTCTTGCTCACCTGACTTTCCACTTGTGTCGTGCGCGGAATGGCGATCAGGCGATGGTTCGCATCAACCAAGATCATATCCACACCCATCGGGTACTCGACATTGTTGACTTGCCGGCATCGCACCCAATCGACCTCCGTAGCGACATGGACAGACGTCGTGTCTTGAACGCCAGGCCCACGGAATGCGTACGTGGGTTCATTCGAAATATGATCCACTTCGAGAATAATCGTGGCGGACGTATGTGGTGAGATGAGATCCCCACACTTCGCCCTCGCGATCGCTTGCTCCGCTTCGGCTTGCGATGCATCTTTGCGAATAAAAATATAATCCGCCTCGTCCATCGAAGTTGCTCGTGAATACGTCATCTCGTGTATCCACTGATGTATTGGATCGGTTGGGGCGGGGGCGGACACAACTGCATGGCACACATCCACATCAAGCAGCATATAAGCGAGCAATGCCGAGGAAGGATTGCCTGTGACTGCTGATCCCAACTTCGCCGTGTATGGTTCTAGCGATACAATCGTTCCTGGACGAGACATGGCATCCAGTGTCAAGCGATACAGTGTCTGCACATCATGCACGACATCGAGCATCATCGGAATCACTCCTAGTTCAATTCTTCTTCCATCGTTTCGAAGTTGACTTTCGTCTGAAGCAACAGTTGATGTTTACGGTTTTGTTGTTCCTCGATAACCTTCTGTTCAGCCAGCAGTTCGGCCGTCCATCCTTGCGTCTGCGGCAAATTGGCGCGATAAGCGGCATCGATCACCGCTAGATGCACAGCCAGCTCTGGCTGGTGGCCGCGGACGACACCTATGCCGATCGATCCATGTACGCGAACTTTGCACTCGGTCACATACACTTCTCCGATATAGAACAAATATTTCTGGGCATTCTCGCGCATTTTGACCATCACAAGACCTTCTTCGGGATTCTCCACCATTTCCACTGCATACGCGTTATAAATTTGGTGCGCAAGCGTTGCTGCCAAGTGGCGTCGGCCTCGGATCAAAATTTCGGTGCGTTGTTTTCGCTTCATCGGAAGCACTCCTTCATATCACGTAAGTAAACCGATCGCTGCGGTATAAAATTTGCGAATGTTCCAGCACGGCGCCAGAGCGCGGATCTTTGCACCCTGATTCGACGACGATGACCGGGATCAGACTGGAACACTGCAGCCATTCCCTTTCTGTGCGGGATGGGAATGCAACACTCAGCTTGCTCTTTGAAGACTCGTACTGGGTATATCCTTTGGATTCGAAATAGGTAAATAATGAACTGATGGACGAGCCCTCTTCCGCAATGGAAGGGAACAGCTGTGCACGCACATGGGACACATGAATGGCAATCGGCTGTAGGTTGATCATGCGCAGGCGTTTGATTTGATAAATCATCTCATCCGGCGCAGCATCAAGCGCTTGATGCATCTGGGCGTCATAAGCAATCGCCACACAGCCTATGTTGCGTGATTCATAGTTGAGCCCAAGCTCCTTCATCTTCTTGCTAAAACTTTGATTACCGGCGAGCAGAAGTGGAATTTGAAGCTGGCGATCGCGGACAAAATTGCCTTTACCTTGCACCGAATAACTATATCCGAGCTGTTGGAGCCGTTCATACGCTTTACGGACGATCATGCGCGGCACGCGGTAGCGATCCGCCAGTTCATTCTCGGACGGGAGCTTGTCATTCGCCTCGACACGGCCGGCATGAATATCGGAGATGATGCGATCGACAATGTCCGTTTCGTCAAACACCGTAACGCTCCAGGAACGCTCGCACATCGTTCATCGCCAAGTACCGTTCACGGATCCAAGCATCTGGCCAATCCCACCAAGCAGTGCGCATCAGCTGTTCGATGATCTCAGGGGGGAAACGCAACTTGATCGGTTTGGCCGAAACACCCACGACGATGCTATACGGGGCCACATCTTTCGTCACGATCGCTCCCGAACCGACAACAGCCCCATGGCCAATGGTGACGCCTTTCATAATGATCGACCCATGGCCGATCCATACATCGTGGCCGACCGACACACGGTTGTCCCGTCGCCACGCGAAGATCTCATCATCGTCGGTGGGGGCCAATTGATACGACTTTCGCCGATACGTCATATGATGTTGCGTGACGCGATCCATCGGGTGTTGCACCGGATTGATGCAGGTGTGTGACGCGATCGATGTGTACTTGCCAATATCAGCGTAATTGATGGTGACATCTTCCATAGCGTAGGTATAATCACCAATCGTGCTTTCCAAAATTTGACTGAACGCACCGACCGATGTCCATTCGCCAAAATGACTGTTCACAACGTGACATGTAGGGTGAATGGAGGGCATCTGGGTTTGCGGTTGACTCGTCTGCAGTTGATGGATGCGATACATGTGGAGTGATGCTCCTTTCTCTGACTTTTGACTACATTTTTTTGACTACATTTGGGTCTAGTGCCCCGTTCTGGCTGCGATCGACAATCGGCGTGCTTGTAATGCCAAGACAGCTTCCATTCCTGGGTTTTGGGACCCTAGAGTCACGGGTTTTTCGTCGTAGAAGCCATGAAAGTCGGAGCCGCCCGTCTGCAAGAGATCATACATTTGGGCATAATGTCTCGCCTTCGCTTGTTCCTCTGCACCGTGGGAAGGATGATACACTTCGATACCAGCCAGACCGTTTGCGACCAACTCCGGAATGTACTCGAAATTTTGATATTGTCCGGGATGCGCCAACACAGGCACCCCGCCGGCTGCAATGACAGCGCGAACGGCATCGGCCGCATCCACATATGTCATTGGCACATAAGCGATTCCTGGCGGTTGTTGATCATTCCCTCGGGCAAAATATTTGCGGTACTCCGCGCTATAAATACCATCCGTATATCCATTTGCGATCAATGCATGCATGATGTGTTGTTTATACACAGCCGTGCTATTCTCCGCGTACGATTGCACTTGATCCCAAGAAATTTTGAGTCCGGCTTCCATCAACCGTTGGACGCTCACTTGCGAGGCTTCATGACGCCGTTGCAACAATGGTGCGCACATCGTCTCAATCGCGGGATGGTTCGGTGTGATGTAGTAACCCAGAATATGCACGCGACGATGCCGTTCAAAGTCATAAGCTGAAATTTCGATGCCTGGGATGATTTCTACCCCTTCAAGTTCACCGAGGCGAATCATGTGTTCTACATCTTGTGTCGTGTCATGATTCGTGATGGCCAAGTGACTGATGTTCTCGGCCTGGGCTAAGGCCAGCACTTGCTCGAACGACAGCGACCCATCTGAGATGTCGGTATGACAGTGCAAATCTACCTTCAAGTTCCATTCACGTCCCTTGTTTGTCGTATTTTCGCTCTATCCCAACGATAACTTGGTGCCAAGTGAGCTGGGTTAAATGAGTGTTAAATCGATGTTAAGATTTTGTAAATTGGAATTGTCAATAACTGACGATACGCTCACACCAGTCGCCGCTACCTCACCACTCATCTCGCACGCATGATCATTTTTTGAACATTCGCCCACTTTCCCGAGACACCGTGGCACCCTGCGACTCCCCGTATGTTCAAAAATTGAACATGCGCGTGTCGCAGCCGGTACGTATGTTCAAAAATTGAACATGCGCGTGTCGCAGCCGGTACCGATGTTCAAAAAATGAACATACACGTGTCGCAGCCGGTACGTATGTTCAAAAATTGAACATACACGTGTCGCAGCCGGTGCGGATGTTCAAAAATTGAACATGCGCGTGTCGCAGCCGGTGCGGATGTTCAAAAAATGAACATACGCGTGTCGCAGCCGGTACGAATGTTCAAAAATTGAACACGCGCGTGTCGCAGCCGGTACGTATGTTCAAAAATTGAACATGCGCGTGTCGCAGCCGGTGCGTATGTTCAAAAATTGAACATGCGCGTGTCGCAGCCGGTACCGATGTTCAAAAAATGAACATACGCGTGTCGCAGCCGGTACGAATGTTCAAAAATTGAACACGCGCGTGTCGCAGTCGGAATGCATGTTCAAAAAATGAACATACACTCCCACGATGTCGCTCAGAGGCGATCGATTGTGGCCATGCAACGTGGCCACTTCCAATGCACCCAAGTTCGGTCGATCTCATCCGTTCAAAATTCATAAATAAAAAAAGTCACCGTCCATTTACGGTAACTTCGTAAATAGACGATGACTCTATATTCATTCTCCGCTTTAATTTAACGCTTTCTTGCCGATATCCGTCCGATATTGCTTACCTTCGTAATGAATTCGCTCCACATCCGCATACGCTTTGCGCCGCGCATCGTCGATTGTCTTACCCGTGGCCGTCACACCGAGCAAACGTCCGCCGTTCGTGACGATACGTCCCGATGCATCGTGGGCTGTGCCCGCATGGAATACGATCGATTCGCCGACTTGATCAAGACCCGTGATCGGATCACCCTTGCCATAGTTGCCCGGATACCCGCCTGCCGCCAAGACGACGCACACCGCAGCTTCCTCGCTCCACTCGGGCTCGACTTCGTGCAGCCGACCTTCCACCGTGGCGAGGAACAGCTCGGCCAGATCGGACTTCAGCCTGGAAAGCACCACTTGCGTCTCCGGATCGCCAAATCGGCAATTGAACTCGATCGTCTTCGGGCGACCTTCCGGCGTAATCATCAGGCCGGCGAAGAGCACCCCGCGGAAGGGGCGGCCTTCGGCCACCATCGCATCCGCCGTAGGCTGCACAATGGTGCGTATCGCCTCGTCATAGACGTGCTGTGGAATATGGGGTACCGGTGAATACGTCCCCATGCCGCCCGTGTTCGGTCCTTGATCGTTGTCGTAGATCGGTTTATGATCTTGCGCCGCGGGCATCGGTCTCACGGTCGTTCCGTCGACGAAGCTCAAGATGCTCATTTCTTGTCCATGCAAAAATTCCTCAATGACCACCTGATCTCCAGCCGCACCGAACGCTTTGTCGATCATAATTGTCTGCAATGCATCTTCCGCTTCTTGCAGCGTGAAGGCTACCGTGACGCCCTTGCCTGCAGCAAGTCCATCCGCTTTAATAACGATCGGAGCGCCTTGCTGACGAACATAAGCGAGCGCGTCAGGGAACGCCGAGAATGTCGCGTACGCTGCAGTCGGAATGTTGTACTTGTGTAACAAGTCTTTCGTGAACGCCTTGCTCCCTTCGATCACCGCCGCATGCTGGCGTGGACCAAACACCGGAATACCCGCATCTTCGAATGCATCCGCTGCACCGGCAAACAAGGGATCTTCCGGACCCACGACCACGAGATCGATGGCATTCGCTTTTGCGAAAGCAATCAGTCTGCCGAAGTCCGACTCGACGATCGGCACAATCTCAGCCACAGCGGCAATGCCGGCATTCCCCGGCGCACAATACAGACGCTTCACCTGGGGACTCTCGGTTAATTTCCAACAGATGGTGTGCTCTCGACCGCCGCGACCCACGACTAATATATTCATCGATGATTCCACTCCTAATGTCTAAAATGACGCACGCCCGTAAACACCATCGCAATCCCATGCGCATTCGCAGCGGCAATCGAATCTTCATCCTTGATTGATCCGCCCGGTTGGATGATCGCCGTGATGCCGTATTGCGCGGCAAGCAGGACGGTATCACCCATCGGGAAGAACGCATCGGAGGCGAGCACAGCTTGCTTCGCTTGCGCTCCAGCTTGTTCAAGCGCGATGCGTGCGGAGCCAACACGGTTCATCTGGCCTGCACCGATGCCGACTGTGCGGTCGTCGCGTGCGAGTGCGATCGCGTTCGACTTCACGTGCTTGACCACTTTCCAGGCGAACAACAATTGCTTCATCTCTTCCGTACTAGGCGCGCGGGTGGTGACGACGTTCAGATCGGAAGTGTCCAGTTGACGTGTGTCGGCTTCTTGGTAAAGCATGCCACCCTCAACCGAAGTGAGCAGGAATTTGCTGTCGGTCGGCTTGAATGGCAACTTCAACAAGCGAATATTTTTCTTCTTCGTCAAAATTGTAAGCGCCTGCGGGTCATAATCAGGTGCAATCACAATTTCAAGGAAAATGTCGTGCAGTTGTTCCGCTGTAGCGGCATCCACCGGCCGATTCAATGCGACAATCCCGCCAAAAATGGAGGTTGGATCCGCTTCATACGCCTTCTGGAATGCGGCCGCGATCGTCTTTCCAATCCCGACACCGCATGGGTTCATATGTTTCACAGCGACAGCAGCAGGCTCATCCGTGAATTCACGTAAGATGTGCAAAGCCGCGTTGGCATCATTGATGTTATTGTAACTGAGTTCTTTGCCGTGCAGTTGCTCCGCATTCGCCAAGCTGCCAGCACCCGCAAGCGGCAACTTATAGAACGCGGCTTGCTGATGCGGATTTTCTCCGTAACGCAAATCTTGCACTTTCTCATAGGACACGGTGATCCGCTCCGGCAATGTTACGCCAAGCTTCGCCGTCAAGTACTCTCCGATAAGCGCATCATAGGCTGCGGTGTGGCGGAACGTCTTGGCGGCGAGCATACGACGCGTCGCGAGCGTAGTGTCCCCTTGCGTCTCGATCTGTTCAAGCACTTGTGCGTAATCCGTTGCATCCACGACGACCGTCACGAAAGCATGGTTTTTGGCAGCGGAGCGCAGCATAGAAGGTCCGCCGATATCAATATTCTCAATCGCTTCTTCGGTGCTGACGTTCGGTTTGGCGATCGTTTGTTGAAAAGGGTATAAGTTCACAGCCACAAGATCGATATAATCCAGCTGGAGTTGTTCCATCTGATGACGATGTTCGGCTTCCGAACGAACTGCGAGCAGGCCGCTATGTACGGCAGGATGCAGTGTCTTGACCCGTCCATCGAGTATTTCAGGGAAGCCTGTCACATCGCTGATGCCCGTCACAGGAATGTTCAAGCGTTCTAGCAACGACTTGGTGCCGCCGGTGGAGATGATCTCGTAACCGAGTTCCACAAGTTTAGCGGCGAAGGCATCGATGCCGGTCTTGTCGGAGACGCTGATGAGCGCTCTACGTTTTACCACGGAATGGTTCCTCCTTCAAATCATGATTCTATTGTATATGTACGTCGGCCCTCAAGTCGGACACGACCTTCCGCGTAAGCGCGCACCGCTTCCGGGTACATGCGGTGTTCAACCGCCTGTATTCGTGTGAGCAACGTCTGGGCGGTATCTTCGGCGTGCACAACAATCGCTTCTTGTGCAACAATCGGCCCGCTGTCCATCCCGCCATCGACCAGATGTACCGTCACACCGACCACCTTCGCGCCATACGCCAGCGCTTGTTCTACAGCGTGAATGCCCGGGAATGCCGGCAACAACGACGGATGCACGTTCAGAATCCGGTTGTCGTAGGCAGTTAACAGCACCGGCGTGATTAGACGCATGTATCCTGCCAACACGATAAAATCTATATCCCATGCAGCCAGATGCCGCACTAGTTCATGCTCATAAGCTTCGCGATTCAGGTATTGTTTCGGTCGGACGACATGCGCGGGTATGCCTAGTCTTGCGGCGCGTTGTAACACATAAGCATCCGGCTTGTCACAGACGAGCCCAACGACTTGATAGGCGGTGTTGTCCGCAATGGACGCCTTCACAATCGCTTCAAAATTGGAGCCCGAACCCGATGCGAAGATCGCAATACGTTTACTAGATTGCACTAGTTCTCGATCCCTTCGAAAACAACGACACCCTCGCCCGGAGCAATGACGCCGATCTCATACGGTTGTTCGCCGTGATTTCGCAATTGTTGCATCACATCAGCCGCTGACGATGCGCGGACAATAAGGATAAATCCGATGCCCATATTGAACGTTCGGTAGCAATCGTCATGGGTGAGTTCGCCGACTTGTCGCAACACATCAAAAATCGGCAGCATCGGCCATGAACCTAGGCGAATGACGGCGTTGACTGTAGTCGGAAGAATGCGCGGAATATTCTCAATAAACCCGCCGCCCGTAATGTGCGCCATCCCGCGCACCGCATCGGCTGTTTCCGTTGCCGAAAGCAACCCGAGAACGGGTTTGACATAGATCCGCGTAGGCGCCAGTAATGTGTCACCCAAGGTGGAACCGCCTAATGCTGGCACACGTTCATGGATGCCATACGTGCCGCTGTCAAGCAACAGCTTACGCACCAAGGAGAAGCCGTTGCTGTGCACACCGCTGGAAGCGAGTCCAATGATCACATCGCCGGGTGCAATATCGCTTCCATCGATCATGCGATCACGTTCCACGACGCCAACGGCGAAACCAGCGATATCGTATTCACCTTCTTGATACATGCTCGGCATCTCCGCCGTTTCCCCGCCGATCAGCGCGCAGCCGGCTTGTACACAGCCTTCGGCCACACCTGCGACGATGCGTTCGACTTTCTCTGGAACGAGTGTCCCAATCGCCAAATAATCTAAGAAAAACAGCGGCTCCGCACCTTGCACCACAATATCGTTCACGCACATGGCGACACAGTCAATCCCGACCGTATCATGCTTGTCCGCGGCGAAAGCAACTTTCAACTTCGTACCCACACCATCCGTCCCCGAGACGAGTACGGGGTTGTTGTATTTGCCGTTCGTCAACGCGAATAAGCCGCCAAAACCGCCCAATCCGCCGATCACTTCCGGGCGGACGGTGCGCGCCACATGCCGTTTCATCCGCTCCACCGCTTCATTCCCCGCTGCGATGTTCACACCGGCTTGTTTATACGCCTCTGACATGCGTTCCACTCCTCATCCCCAAATTACTTGTTGCCGCACCCTACGGGTGTTTCTTCCGCCTCGTTCTGAAGCGTCGGATAAACATTGTCAAAACATGCGGTGCAAAAACCTCGATTAGGCGACGTATCCTTGCGCTCGATGGCTGCCAACAATCCTTCTTGGCTCAAGAAGTGCAAAGAGTCGGCATGAATAAGTTCACGGATTTCCTCGATTGATTTCGAGGAAGCGATCAGTTCTTCCCGCGTCGGTGTATCGATCCCATAGAAGCACGGGTTGGTGAACGGCGGTGATGTAATGCGCACATGCACCTCTGCCGCACCTGCTTCGCGAAGCAGATTGACGATACGCCGCGACGTCGTGCCGCGAACGATCGAATCGTCAATCATGACGACACGTTTACCCTCGACGACCTTGCGAACGGCAGATAACTTCATCTTGACGCCTTGCTCGCGCAGTTCTTGTGAAGGTTGAATGAACGTGCGTCCGGTATAACGGTTTTTGATCAAGCCGAGTTCATAAGGGATCCCGGTCTGCTCGGCATAACCAATCGCAGCCGAGATCGAAGAATCCGGAACACCGGTAACGACATCCGCATCCACGAACGCTTCCATCGCAAGGCGTTTGCCCATGCGTTTGCGAGCGGCATGAATATTCACTTCATCCATATCGCTATCGGGTCGAGCAAAATAAATATATTCCATCGCGCAGATCGCTCGGCGTTCCCCTGTCGGGGCGAACCGATCCACACGCATGCCATGCTGGTCTAAGATCATCATCTCACCGGGATGAATGTCGCGCACGACCTCGCCCCCGACCGCATCGAAGGCACACGTCTCAGAGGCGAATAGCCAAGCGTCGCCCAGGCGGCCAAGCACGAAGGGTCGCAAGCCGTGATTGTCGAGCGCCGCGATCATCTTCTCATTCGTGATGAACAAGAAAGCGAACGCGCCATTCAAGCGGACGAGCGCTTCTTTCACCGCATCTTCCATCGTTGCGGCTTTCGAGCGTGCGATCAAGTGCGCCACGACTTCCGTATCCGACGTCGTCTGGAAGATTGAACCTGCACTCTCCAACTCCTTGCGGATTTCAGGCGCATTGACGATGTTCCCGTTCGTCGCAATCGCCAAGTCGCCATCCCGATATTTAAATACGAGCGGCTGCGCATTCGTAATCCGGCTTTCACCAGCCGTTGAATAACGCACATGCGAGATCGCGGACGAGCCGATCATGTTAGCCAACCGAGGTTGGTCAAAAACCTCTTTCACCAAACCCATCCCGCGATGGTAGTGGAACGTACCGCGTGCACAACCCGCGTGTCCTGCATAATCGACCGTGCAAATTCCCGCACTTTCCTGACCGCGGTGCTGCAGTGCATGCAAGCCGTAATAACATAATGAAGATGCATCCGTATGATTCCACACGCCGAAGATGCCGCATTCTTCACGCACTTTGTCCGTGTGGTCTCGTTCGTTCATGCCCTCGTTGAAATAATCGCCCGTCCACCATCGCTCACGTTCGTCAGATCGTTGCGATGTTCTCACTTCATCAGACACGGGATCGCGTCCTTCCATGTAGTTTCCATCTTTGCGACTGTACAATGGATCACCGCTTGGCCATTCACGGACACATCAAGTTGAGTGCCGCCTACCGTACCGATGCGCTGCACAGGCACGCCCGCAGAACGCATATGTTGTTCCAATGCATCCGCATGCGCCGGTTTACAACTGAGCAACACGCGAGATTGTGATTCGCTGAATAAGGCAATATCTGCCCGAAGATTCGGTAGTTGAACGGCTACGCTCGCGCCCATGCCGCCGCTAATGCAGCTTTCCGCGAGCGACACAGCCAGACCGCCCTCAGATAAATCATGCGCAGAAGCGACCCATCCCGCTTGAATCGCAGACAGCACCGCTTGCTGCAGACGCAATTCCACTGCAAGGTCGATCACCGGCGGACGCCCTTCGGTCACACCGTGCACCGCCAGTTGGAATTCACTGCCGCCGAGTTCCGCATGCGTATCGCCAAGCAAGAAGATAACATCGCATGCGGATTTGAAACTTTGCGTAGTAATATGATCCACATCTTGCATCAATCCAACCATGCCAACAACCGGTGTCGGATAGATGGCGCCGCGCGCATTCTCGTTATATAACGAGACGTTGCCTCCGATGACCGGCGTGCCGAGCACGTGGCACGCTTCGGCCATGCCGTCCACCGATTTCTCGAGTTGCCAGAAAATATCCGGCTTCTCCGGCGATCCGAAATTCAAATTGTCCGTGATTGCGAGCGGCTTTGCGCCGGAACAGACGACATTGCGCGCTGCTTCCGCAACCGCGATGCGACCGCCAACTTCCGGATCCAAATACACATATCGCCCATTGCAATCGGTGCTCATGGCCAATGCCTTGCGAGTGCCCGGCACCCGAACGACCGCCGCATCCGATCCCGGCATGACGACCGTTGAAGTTCGCACCATATAATCATATTGCGAATAGATCCATTCTTTGCTTGCAACCGTAGGTGAAGCTAACACTTGCAACAATGCGCCCTCGAGATCCGTGACTTCCGGATACGCCGTCACATCGACTGCAGCGTTACGCTCATAATAATCAGGCACCCGGGACGGCTTGTGGTACATCGGGCAGTTATCGACCAAGGCACTGACCGGCATATCACCAACGACTTGCCCGTGTTGGATGAGCGTCAATCGCCCGGTATCCGTCACCTTGCCGACGACTTCACAAAATAAGCCCCAGCGGTGGAATACAGCTTTCACCGCCTCCTCGCGATCCGGCGTCGTTACGAACAACATCCGCTCTTGCGATTCAGAGAGCATCATCTCATAAGCGGTCATGCCAGGCTCGCGCTGGGGCACCTTATCGAGCCACAGCTCCATCCCATTGCCCGCCTTGGACGCCATCTCCGCGCTTGAACACGTCAAGCCCGCAGCGCCCATATCTTGAATCCCTAGCACCAAACCTGCATCGATCACTTCAAGGCAAGCCTCCATGACGAGCTTCTCCATGAAAGGATCACCCACTTGCACCGCCGGCCGCTTCGCTTCCGAAGCCTCGGACAGCTCCTCGGAGGCGAAGGTTGCCCCGTGGATGCCGTCGCGTCCCGTAGCGGGTCCTACATAAAACACCGGATTGCCAATCCCTTGCGCAATGCCCCGTTGAATGCGGTCGTGATCGATCAAGCCGATACACATTGCATTCACGAGCGGATTGCCTTCGTAGGCTTCATCGAACATCACTTCGCCGCCGACCGTCGGAATACCGATGCAATTGCCGTAACCTGCAATGCCGGAGACGACGTGTTCGAACAAATATTTGACACGATCGCTCTCTAAGCGGCCAAACCGCAATGAATTCATCAAAGCAACGGGACGAGCACCCATGGAGAAAATATCTCGGATAATCCCGCCAACCCCTGTAGCCGCCCCTTGGAAGGGTTCGATCGCCGACGGATGGTTGTGGGATTCAATCTTGAACACCACCGCTTGATTGTCGCCGATATCCACAATACCCGCGCCTTCCCCGGGTCCCATCAAGACGTGCGGACCTGTCGTAGGGAATTTGCGGAGCACAACCTTCGAGTTTTTATAAGAGCAATGTTCGGACCACATGACGCTGAAGACGCCGACTTCCGTATAATTCGGCAGTCGCCCCAGATGTCCGATCACTTGCTTGTATTCATCATCTGTCATACCCATTTGTTTGTAGAGCTGTTGATCGCGGATTTGTTCCGCTGTCGGTTCCAAGCTTGCGAGCTGTTGCTGTGCCATGCGTCTCACCCTTTCTTCCCTAGAACGGCTTCACCTTGCCATGCATGCAGTAAAGACGTGAACATGCGTTTGCCGTCTGCAGAGCCGAGCAGCGCATCGATCGCTCGCTCCGGATGCGGCATCATACCCAATACGTTGCCGCGCGTATTCACGATGCCGGCAATGTCCGACACCGAACCGTTCGGATTCGTTCCCTCGTAACGGAACACAATTTGCCGGTTCGCTTCGAGCGACTGCAAGGTGGCGTCGTCACAGTAATAATTCCCTTCGCCATGCGCGATCGGGATCGAAATTCGCTCGCCAGCAGCATAATCTCGCGTGAACGCCGTATCCGTGCGTTCTACCCGCAGCGACGCAGGCGAACAGCGGAATTTCAATGACACATTGCGTCGCATGGCGCCGGGCAATAAGCCAGATTCCAGTAAAATCTGAAATCCGTTGCAAATCCCAAGCACGTGTTTGCCCGCTTCTGCTGCTTTACGGACTTCTTCCATGACCGGAGAGAACCGTGCAATCGCGCCTGAACGCAAATAATCGCCATAGGAGAAACCGCCGGGCACAATAATCAAATCATAAGCTGAGAGATCCGTCGCTTCATGCCACACATAGTGGACCGGTTGATGAATGGTCTCTGCCACAGCTTTATAACAATCCACATCGCAATTCGAACCAGGGAATACCAATACCGCTGCGTTCATTGGCTTCGTCACCGTATTACTCCCCTTTCAGTTCGTATCGATAATCCTCAATGACGGTATTGGCGAGCAATTTCTCGCACATCGTGCGCACACGTTCCTCCGCCGCGTTCCGATCATTCGTGTCGAGCGTCAACTCCATATATTTGCCAATGCGCACTTCGCCCACTTCGTTGAAGCCAAGTGAATGGAGCGCCCCTTGCACGGCTTTTCCTTGCGGATCAAGTACATTCTGTTTCACAGTTACGTAGACGGTCGCTTTCATGGATTCGATCTGCCCCCTGATTGTTCAATCGTAATGCGTTGATAAATATCGCGATACCGCTCCGTGGTCGCTTCGACCACGTGGGCAGGCAACGGACCCGGTTCACTCACTTTATCCCAATCCGAATTCGCCAAATACGTGCGGACCGGTTCTTTGTCCATGGAATCAATCTCGATATCAAGCGCGTAGTTTTCTTCGGCCCAGAATCGCGATGAATCCGGTGTGAACAACTCATCGATCAGAATCAGTTCCCCATCCAACAAGCCGAATTCAAATTTGCAATCGGCGAGGATGATGCCCTTCTCCCGCAAAGCTGCATGGGCGAAATTATACAATTGCAGACTGACTTCTTGCAGCTTCCTAGCGATCTCTTTCCCGACGAGTTGTTGCATCGCATCAAAGCTGATATCTTCATCGTGTCCGACATCATTCTTCGCAGCAGGGGTGAAGATGGGCGATGGCAGTTGCGCATTCTTGCGTGTGCCTGGCGCAAGCGCAATTCCGTTCACTTCTCCGGTGCGCTGATATTGCCGCCAGCCGCCTCCGGTCAAGTACCCCCGGACGACGCACTCGATATCAATGCGCCGCGCTTTCTTCGTCACCATGATGCGGTCGCGCAGCAAGTCTTTGTCCGTAATGATCGCGCCCAGTTTGTTGACATCCGCATGAATGAGATGGTTCGGCACGATATCGCGCGTGGCATGAAACCAATGAACACTCAGACGGTTCAGGATATTGCCTTTGTCCGGTACCGCCGGTTGCAAAATATAATCGAATGCGGAGATCCGGTCTGTGACCACAATCAACAGCTGCTCCCCGAGATCATAAAGCTCTCTGACTTTTCCTTTGTACACGAGCGGAGCTTGGACGTAAGGGACGGCGGTCGATAATGCGTTGTTGCTGCTCATAGTACCCACCCCCTAGATCAACTCCAGTCGGCGAAAGATCGTATCGACATGTTTCAAATGCCAGCTTGGGTTGAAGCAATCCGCGATTTCCTCCGCGGTCAGCACGGTCGTAATTTCTGGCGTGTGCTCAACGATGGAACGGAATTGGCGTTGTTCTTCCCAAGCTTGCATGGCCCGGGGTTGCACCGTGTCGTAAGCTTGTTCGCGCGACCAGCCTTTATCAATCAATTTCGTGAGTACGCGCCCCGAGAAAGGAACCCCGTACGTACGCTCCATATTCCGCTTCATATTGTCAGGGAACACGGTCAGGTTGTTCATAATATTCCCAAATCGGTGGAACATATAGTTGAGGAGCATCGTGGCATCGGGAAGGATGATGCGTTCGACAGAAGAGTGGCTGATGTCCCGCTCGTGCCACAACGGCACATTCTCATATGCCGAAATCATGTGCCCGCGGATGACGCGTGCAAGACCGGATATATTCTCGCAGCCGATCGGATTGCGCTTGTGGGGCATGGCGGAGGAGCCTTTCTGCCCTTTGGCGAACGGTTCTTCCACCTCACGAAACTCTGATTTTTGCAACGCGCGGATTTCAGTAGCGAATTTATCAAGCGACGTGGCGATGAGAGCGAGCGTAGCCATATATTCAGCGTGTCGATCGCGCTGCAATGTTTGGGTGGAGATGGGCGCAGCGCCGATCCCCAGACGCTTACACACATACGTCTCTACGAAAGGATCGATGTTGGCATACGTGCCGACAGCGCCGGACATTTTGCCAAATTGCACACCTGCTGCTGCATGGCGGAATCGATCCAAGTTGCGCTTCATCTCTTCGTACCAGAGCGCCAGCTTCAATCCGAACGTTGTCGGTTCCGCATGCACACCGTGGGTGCGTCCCATCATCGCGGTATCTTTGTATTGGATCGCTTGTGTCTTCAGGATATCGATAAATTTGACAATGTCCGCCTCTAGAATGCGGTTCGCTTGCAATAACAAATAACCGAGTGCCGTATCTACGACATCGGTAGAGGTGAGACCGTAATGCACCCACTTGCGCTCGGGGCCGACGGTTTCCGATACGGCGCGTGTGAAGGCGATCACATCGTGGCGCGTCTCTTGTTCAATCTCATAGATGCGATCAATCTTGAAGCTCGCATGCGCTCGAAGCGCCGCAACATCCTCCTTAGGAATGATGCCAAGCTCGCTCCACGCTTCACAGGCGGCCAACTCAACTTCCAACCAAGCCTGGAATTTGTTCTCCTCTGTCCAAATCGCGGCCATCTCCGGCCGGGTATATCGTTCGATCATGCTTGCGTTCCCCCGTTTATTGATTCCAAATCCCGGACTGTTGCACCCATTGTAACGCCCGTTCGACGTCCGTCGCCAACAAATTGAGATGCCCCATTTTGCGGCCTATTTTTGATTCTGCTTTCCCATACAGGTGTATTTTCGCCGTGATGCCTTCAGGCAACGCGCGTTCACCGCCACTTTCGATCCAGCGGTGTAGCGGTTCCATGTGCTCACCAAGCACATTCACCATCACGACAGGCATTAGTAACTTCGGTTCGGGTAACGGCAAGCCGCACACCGCACGCAGATGCAATTCAAATTGCGATACATTGCACGCATCCATCGTATAATGACCCGAGTTATGGGGCCGTGGCGCCAACTCGTTCACCAACAGTTGCCCATCATGCGTCAAGAACATCTCAACCGCGATGAGCCCCACCACTTGCAACGAATCGGCAATTTGACGTGCCATAGCCTGGGCTCGCGCAGTGACATCCGGTGGCAGCCAAGCAGATCCTGTAGATTCTGCCGATGCACCCGACACAACCGACGTGTGCAGAATGCTGTTCACATGCACGTTCACCGCGGGCGGGAACGTCCGTACTTCGCCGTCCATGCCGCGAGCCGCGATCACAGACAATTCACAGTCGAAGGCGATATATTGTTCCGCCACGAGCTCAACATTGCCCGCTCCAAGCGCCGTGAATGCCTCAATCAGTTGGGAGGGCTGACGAATAACGAATTGCCCTTTGCCATCGTAGCCGCCTGTGGCCGTCTTGAGCACGCAAGCATTCCCGAATTCGGCGAAAGTTTCTCGCAGTTGAGCGAGTGTCGCGATCGGACGATACGGCGCAACGGATACACCCGCCGCCTCAATGGCGGCTTTCTCGCGAAGCCGATGTTGGGTCGTTCGAAGCAACGCGCTCCCCTGCGGCACGAACGAAGCTTGCTCAAGCGCGGCAGCAACACCGGCGTTGACATTCTCAAACTCATACGTAATAACATCGGCCATCGCGGCGAGCTCCAATGCCGCTTGATCATCAGCATAACTGGCTACGATCTGTCGATCGCACACTTGTCCGCATGGCGAATCGGGTGTGGGATCCAATGTCACGAACCGATATCCCATAGCGCGCCCCGTTAATGCTAACATGCGACCCAATTGACCACCGCCGAGCACGCCGATGGTAGCCCCGGGCAGAAACCGTGGTTGTTGTCTTAAAATATTCACCGTGTTTATCTCCATCTAAGGGAATTGATCCTTGCCGGCTTCGACTTCCGTACGTGTCCGTTCACGTCTTGCGGCCAGTTTCGAAGCGATCTGTGCATCGAAAGCGCCGATGATTTGTGCAGCCAGGAGACCTGCATTCGTTGCCCCTGCCGGACCAATAGCCACAGTCGCCACGGGCACACCTGCAGGCATCTGTACAATGGACAAGAGCGAATCCAACCCGCTGAGCGCAGATGACTTCACAGGCACTCCAATGACTGGCAACTCCGTCTTCGCAGCAACCATGCCGGGAAGATGAGCTGCGCCGCCAGCACCTGCAATAATGACTTTCAACCCGCGCGCACGCGCGGTCTGTGCATAGTGAAACATCGCATCCGGCGTACGATGAGCTGAAATCACTTGTTTCTCATACGCAATGCCGATCGAATCCAAGGCATCACATGCGAGTTTCATCGTTTCCCAATCCGATTTACTGCCCATAATGACGCCCACGATGGGGGAATCCACGCGCTACACATCCTTTGCTGTAACCTGCTCGATAATTTAGAAAACAAATGTCCAGGCTTTGGCGTGCTCCGGGACATGATTCGACATCGTTTGTCATTTATTGTTGTTAAACACAGTCTACCAATGCTTACATGGCAATGTCAATGTTAAAAACGAACGTTCAAGATAATGTAACTACTATAGTTCGGATTTAATTGCCATTTGCAAATTGCAAAAAATGTGTGTATTTCTCATCATTTTATGGTAATCTTTAGCAAGAGAGACAATCATTCATCCATTGATGAATGACCGGAGAAGACAAGAGAACACTGTGCAGATCTAAAGCATCCGTCCATTCAAGAAGGGGTGTTCATCATGCAACAGTTGAATCCAACGACTGCTTCCCTATTCAACCATTCTCTTTTCGTTTTACCGGAAGATTTTATTGAAGAAGATCTCGATGCTATGCGCAAAATCATTCATCGTATGACCGTTGCGCTGGTTGAATCATGCCGCTCGTGCATTATGATTCAACCCGATCCGAGCGTATCCAAGCCGATCCTCTGCGCCAGGACGCCCACCCATGGCCATCCGACTTGGGTGAATGTCGATCAGTGCTTGTCATGCGGCGCATTCCGCCAACCTTGACGTAATAATTCCAATGACGGAATTATTCCCACTCGATCGTCGCTGGCGGCTTGGAAGTGATATCATAGACGACTCGGTTCACGTGGGCCACTTCGTTCACGATACGCGTCGAAATTTTCTCCAGTACGTCCCAGGGGATGCGTGCCCAGTCGGCCGTCATGCCGTCGATCGAGGTGACAGCGCGTATGCCTACCGTATACGCATACGTCCGCGCATCGCCCATCACACCAACGCTCTTCATGTTCGGCAGCGCCGTGAAATATTGCCACACTTCCCGTTCGAGACCCGCAAGCGCGATTTCTTCACGCAAGATGGCATCGGATTCACGCACGATCTCGAGTTTATCCTCAGTTACCTCGCCAAGCACCCGAATCGCGAGCCCCGGCCCCGGGAACGGTTGACGCCAGACGATTGCAGGCGGCAAGCCACACTCCTCGCCCACTTTGCGAACTTCATCTTTAAAGAGCGCCTTCAATGGTTCCACGAGCTTGAATTTCATATCTTTAGGCAATCCGCCGACGTTATGATGCGACTTGATCGTCTGCGCTGTCGCGGTGCCACTCTCCACAATATCCGTATACAGTGTACCTTGTGCCAAGAAATCGAAGTCGTCGAATTTCGTGGACTCTTCTTGGAATACATAAATAAATTCGTTGCCGATCCGTTTACGTTTCTCTTCCGGATCTTCGATGCCTGCCAATTTCCCAAGGAATCGTTCGCGCGCATCAATCTTGACAACCTTCATGTCGAATTTCCCAACGAACGTCTCCATCACACTCTCGGCTTCCCCTTTGCGCAGGAGGCCGTGATCGATGAACATGCAGGTGAGTCGGTCGCCAATCGCTTTGTGGATCAGCATGGCGACAACTGAAGAATCGACCCCTCCAGACAAGGCGCACAACACCTTCTTATCGCCCACTTGTTCACGAATGTCACGGATCGTATCGTCGATGAACGTGGTCATGCTCCAGTCCCCTTCACAACCGCAAACTTCGAAGAGGAAATTACGCAGCATCTCGTTCCCATACACCGAGTGGCGTACCTCAGGATGAAATTGCACCGCATACAAATTGCGTTCCCGATGGCTCATCGCCGCAATCGGTGCATGATCGGTGCTTGCGTCCACCTGAAATCCAACAGGCGGTTCGATCACAAGATCACTATGGCTCATCCATACTTGTTGCTCGGATGACAGCCCGCTATTTAACACACTGCCTTGTTCGAAACGCACGACCGCTTTGCCGTATTCCCTTTTGGCCGCGCGTTCCACTTTCCCTTGCAATTGG
Organism: Paenibacillus sp.; assembly: GCA_044353165.1. Classification (GTDB taxonomy): domain Bacteria; phylum Bacillota; class Bacilli; order Paenibacillales; family YIM-B00363; genus JBILCM01. Next base: position 2,700 of record JBILCM010000009.1, on the reverse strand, counting down.
TGGCTCATCATTTGCATGCCGTAGCAGATGCCTAGAATCGGTACCCCAAGATTATAAATTTGCGGGTCTACGAGCGGTGACTTCTCCTCATATACACTGGCAGGCCCACCTGAGAATACGATTCCCTTCGGGGCTAATGCGCGGATTCGCTCGATGCTCGTTTGGTAAGGCAATAATTCGCTATAGACACCTAAGTCGCGAATTCGGCGTGCGATCAACTGATTGTATTGTCCGCCAAAATCCAACACAATGATCATTTCATTCGGTTTGTTCATAAGTAATGCGTTCTCCTCCATGGAATTGTGTCATTTCTAGGTACAGTGCTGACATCACTTCGATCTGAGCTTGCGCGGCGGTAAGATCGGTCAACCACAGCCGGACACGCTCCGCTTCTGCAGCGAGCGGCAAGCAACGCAAGGTCACTTGGTTTGTGAACTCGACTTGATCGAACATGATCGCTTGTGCTCTCAGTTCGTTCTCTAACTTCCCGAACCATGAATAATCGACCGTCACGGTGAGTGGAACATGTAACACACAGAAGACGACGCCTGCCGCAGCCAAACCTACAGTCGCCCCTTCGGTGTAAGCGCGAATCAACCCCCCTGCACCGAGCATGGTGCCGCCGTAATAACGGGTGACCACGATCGCAACGTGCTCTAGTTGTTGATGTCTGATGACATCCAGGATCGGCTTCCCCGCCGTGCCGCTTGGCTCTCCATCATCCGAAGCTTTCTGGCATGGAACGGACCCATCTGTCACCGTTACATAGGCATAACAATGGTGCGTGGCTTGTTTATGGCGTGACCGGATCGCTTCGATGAAAGCGACCGCTTCCGCTTCCGTCTCCACACGCTTCGCATGGCCGATGAACCGAGAGCGCTTCACGACGATCTCCGCTTCCCCTTGAGCGCGAACCGTTCGGTAGTAGGAGGGTTGTTGCGTCATCGCATTCACATGCCACGCAACCGCGCTTCAAGCTCTGCTCTCGCGGCTTCGAAGCCCGGTTTACCGAGCAGCGCGAACATATTCTTCTTATAAGCCTCAACACCCGGTTGATCGAACGGATTCACACCGAGCATATAACCGCTGATACCGCACGCCTTCTCGAAAAAATACACGAGATGTCCGAATGTATAAGGACTTAACTCAGGCAAAGTAATGATCGTATTGGGCACGCCGCCGTCTGTATGCGCGAGCAATGTGCCTTGGAACGCTTTCTGATTTATGAATTGCATCGTCTTGCCGCTCAAAAATTGCAACCCGTCAGCATCCTGCGGATCATCGGGCACGGCAAGCTCCATCGTAGCTTGTTCGACTTGGATCACCGTTTCGAACACATTGCGTGTCCCTTCTTGAATGAATTGCCCCATCGAGTGCAGATCGGTGCTGAAATCGACTGCCGCGGGGAATATCCCTTTGCCATCCTTGCCTTCACTCTCACCGAACAGCTGCTTCCACCATTCCGAGACGTAATGCAAGCTGGGTTCATAGTTCACCAGAATCTCAATCGCTTTCCCTTTCTTATGGAGCGCGTTGCGAACGGCAGCATATTGGTAACTGGCATTGTGTTCGAGGAGCGGATTCGCATATCGTTCTTGCGCATCTTGCGCGCCAGCCATCATCGCGTCAATGTCGACGCCAGCTACAGCAATCGGCAACAAGCCCACAGCGGTCAGCACGGAGTAACGGCCGCCCACGTCATCTGGAATGACGAACGATGCATACCCTTGGGTATCGGCCAGTTGTTTGAGTGCACCTTGCTTCGCATCCGTTGTCGCATAAATACGTTGGCGCGCTCCATCCTTGCCGTATTTGCGCTCAAGCTCGCCTTTAAGGATGCGGAACGCGACAGCGGGTTCCGTCGTTGTCCCTGATTTGGAGATGACATTCACAGAGAAGTCCTTACCTTCTAAAGCTTGCAACAATTGCGCCATGTATGTAGAAGAGATGTGGTTCCCCGCATAGAAAATGTTCGGTCCTTGCCGCTCTTGCTGCGATAAATACGCACTGAACGGGTGGGTCAGCATCTCAATGGCAGCGCGTGCGCCCAAGTATGATCCGCCGATACCGATAATGACCAGCGCCTCGGAATCACTGCGAATGCGCTGTGCCGCTTGTTTGATGCGGGCGAATTCCGCTTTGTCGTATTGCGTGGGCAACGTCACCCAACCGAGATAGTCGCTACCGGCACCGGAGCGGGCATGGAGCATCTCATGCGCGGTGCGAACAGCAGCCGCGCTGTAATCCACCTCATGCTGCTGCAAGAACGGTAACGCAGGACGGTAGTCATATGAAACAGGATATTTCATCACAATCGCACCTCCGCAAATATATGTAACAAGGATACTTAAGTACATGTAGGTTTGCAAGCCTTATAAAATCGCCGGGCGGGCGACTCGCGACATCACCCGTCAAGGTGGTAGAATAAACGTTATACTACAATGGGGGTGGCTCTCATGAGCAAGATCGGGTTTATCGGTTTAGGCACGATGGGTATGCCGATGGCACAAAATTTACTTCGCAAAGGATTCGAATTGATTGTACATAACCGAACGCGTAACAAAGCGGATGAGCTCGCGCCCCTTGGTGCGGTTGTGGCCGATACAGCGGCGGATGTGGCCAGAGAAGCCGATGTCGTCATTACGATGCTTGGGGACGATGCATCGATAGAAGCGATGTATTACGGACAGCGCGGTGTGT
>JBILCM010000107.1:0-6590 GCA_044353165.1 Paenibacillus sp. | reverse complement strand
GCGAGCGGACTCATCAAGTGCGGTGCTTTCGTTGGTGCAAACCACGCCAACTCGCCAGCGGATTCCATCTCTTGATTCACCGTCATTCGCGCCGCCAACGGATGCCTTGCGGCGTATCCTCAAGAATGATGCCTTGCGCCGCCAACTGGTCGCGAATCAAATCAGCTAAAGCAAAATCACGCGACTTCCGCGCTTGCGTTCGTTCGGCAATCAGCCGTTCGACATCTGCATCGAGCAAGCCATCTTCTGTTGCGGGTAGTATGCCCAACACCTGGTCCATCTGTGCAAACAACGTATCAATCTGTTGCAATACATGTGAATGTACCGACGTCGCTGTTCCGAGCAAAGCGTTCGTCTCGGCCACAAGTTCGAAGATGGCCGTAATGGCATCAGGCGTATTGAAATCATCACTCATCTTCGTATGGAACGTTCTCGCAATCGCATCCAAGCGCGCCAACGTCGCTGATATGTCTGCATCCTCGTTACGAGCTTGTCCCGCAGGAACATTCTCCAATCGGTGCTTCAGATTGCGCCTGCAATTGGCCATGCGCTCAAGTCCATTACGCGCTTGTTCTAAACTTTCATCGCTAAAATTCAGCGGATTGCGATAGTGTGTGGAGAGCATGACATAACGAATGACTTCCGGTTTATATCGAGCAGCCAATTCCCGAGCGTTAACGATGTTGCCAAGCGACTTGGACATCTTCTCGTTGTTCAAGTTGATGAATGCATTATGCATCCAATAGCGGGCAAGCGGTTGCCCTGTGAGCGACTCGCTTTGCGCGACTTCACATTCATGATGTGGAAAATGAAGATCCGCCCCGCCGCCGTGAATATCGAGCGTGTCGCCCAAATACTTGCGCGCCATGGCCGAGCATTCAATATGCCAACCGGGACGGCCATCACCCCAAGGGGAGGACCAGAAAATTTCACCCGGTTTGGCCGCTTTCCAGAGCACGAAATCGTGCGGACTTTGTTTGCGTTCATCCACGCCGACTCGAATCCCGTGTTGCAACTCAGCGAGCGGTTGATGCGAAAGTTTCCCGTATTCCGGGAACGAAGCCGTACGGAAGTAAACATCACCGCCGCTCGCATACGCGAATCCGCGGTCCACAAGCTCGGTGATGAATGCGATAATATCCTGCATATGGTCGGTGACGCGAGGATGAATGGAGGCGGGTTGCACCTTCAGCGCGTGTGAATCGTGCATGAAGTCTGCGATGTTCTGCTCCGCCAACTCTGGCATGGTCGTTCCAATCTGTTCTGCGCGGCGAATCAGCTTATCATCGACGTCAGTCAGATTGACCACGTAGGTGACATCATAGTATAAGGCCAAGTAACGGCGAACGACGTCGAAGAAAATGAGCGGACGGGCATTGCCGATGTGGATCAAATCATATACCGTGGGTCCGCAAACATACATATTCACTTTCCCCGGAGTCACCGGCACGAACGGCTCTTTGCGTCGAGACATCGTGTTGTAAATCTGGATGGCTGGTAAAAAGGTCATACGGGATGTCTCCTTTAATCCTGACGTTTCTTCAAGTTTTCAACTTCAGCTTTCACCTGTGCGAGCTCATCCATAAGTTGTCGATGCAACTCGAGGATCGGGTCAGGAATGTTGCCGTGGTCGAGCTTGTCCACCTTCTGTCCATTCCGCCGAACGAGTCGACCCGGATTGCCGACCACTGTGCTGTTGGGCGGCACTTCCTGCAGCACGACTGCATTGGCACCGATGCGAGAATTATCGCCTACCGAGAACGACCCCAGCACCTTCGCACCGGAACCAATGACGACGTTGCTGCCAATTGTCGGATGCCGCTTGCCTTTCTCCTTGCCCGTCCCGCCAAGGGTAACGCCTTGATATAGCACGACATCGTCGCCGATTTCACACGTTTCACCAATGACGACACCCATGCCGTGATCTATAAACAACCGCTGCCCTACGTTAGCGCCAGGATGGATCTCGATGCCGGTAAAAAATCGACTTATTTGCGACACTGCGCGTGCAAGTGTAAAAAATCTTCTGCGGAATAGCGCGTGTGCAATCCGATGCGCCCAGATGGCATGGAGGCCGGCATAAGTAAATATCACTTCGAAGACACTGCGTGCCGCTGGGTCATTCTCAAAAACCGCCAGCACATCGGAACGCATGGAGCGAAACCACTGAGGCATCAGCGAACAGCCTCCTTTCGATTGTTCTGAGTGTCCGAATACAAAGAAGCCCCCACAGTCTGTAAGACTGCAGAGGCGTGAGTTGATTACGCGGTTCCACTCTGCTTTCAACACCTTACCCAAACGCAGGTGTCAGCTCTTGGCTTCTTAACGGGAGCCACCCGAACATCGCTTGCGGAGCAAGCGAGTCAGCTCACAGGCGCATTTCGGTCGGTACGGAACGGACGGATTGCAGCAATGACCGCCCTCTCTGGTGAACCGTGTCCCGACGTACTTCTCCTGATCAACACTTTTACACATTGGCTATAGTATATAGGAAAAATACACCTTAGACAATCTTACAATTGTGTTCATCATTCTGAAACAATTCAGATGTATAATAAGGTTGGACCTCACTTCTTCATCATACAGGAGTTGACTGTGATGCATAACCCCATATCACCGCAATCCTACACCATCCTCATCGTCGATGATGATGAGCATATTACTGAGGTGATTCAACTCTTTTTGCAAAACAAAGGTTACCGTGTGGTAATGGCTGGAACAGGGATGAGCGCTTTACAGCTCCTTCGAACGCAAACGATACATTGCATGGTGCTCGATCTCATGCTGCCTGACATGACGGGGTTGGAAGTATGCGAACACGCGCGCAAAATGAGCGATTTACCGATCCTTATGCTCACGGCCAAGGGCGAACGCGATAATAAAATTCAAGGTTTGCAATACGGCGCCGATGATTACCTTGTAAAACCCTTTGACCCCTATGAGCTTATTGCGCGAATAGGATCCCTGCTCCGCAGAACTTATATGATGCCAAAACAAACGACGCTCAAGCCAATCATCACTTACGACACCTTGCAAATCAATACCGTCGAAATGACTGTGAAAATGAACAACGCATTGGTTTACCTGACACCGCGGGAATTTCAATTGTTAGTGACCTTCATCAAACACCCAAACCAAGTGTTCCATCGCCAACATTTATTGGACGTGGTGTGGGGTGAAGATTATTTTGGAGAAGATCGGGTGGTAGATGTCATGGTGACGCGCTTACGTAATAAACTAACTACAGATCATGCATATTGGAAAATCGAAACGATCCGCGGGATCGGATACAAATTCAAAGTGGATGCACTATGATCAAGTTCAGAACCATTTTTCATAAGTTGTTTGTCTATTATTTGTGCATTCTGTTGGTAAGCTTCGGTTCACTTGCATTCCTGCTTGATTTCACAATTCAAGAGTTGCTGATTCGGAAGAAAGAAAGCAGCCTGCAAGCCAAAGCGGATAACATGATCGCGCTGCTTAAACAAGATCATTCATTATTCGAAAGTCGATTGCTAGAATTAAAAGTCCCCAATGCCTTTCGCATCAACGATATCCGTGTTCATTTGCTACTGCTTAACAGGAATGACAGTAAACAGCTTCTTAAAATAAAAAGAAATTTATTGCTCAAAAGAGCCGACCTTCGCGATCCCAAACTCCTCGAGCAAGTATTAGCTGGCGAGCGTGTGCGGGAGATTGGTGTGTTTCGCTCTGCAAGTAATGAAGTATTGTTGACGGTGGGTATTCCCGTCATCGAGGACAATCGCGTGGTGGGCGCGTTGTTCTTAAACACCCCCGTCCAAGAAATTCCGACTCGAGAAATCACCGCAATCATCCTGCTGTTATCTCTCTTCATCGCGCTTCCATCTTCATTGTTGCTATATTGGTTGTCTAGCAACCTCAGTCGCCCGCTCGTGCGCATGAATAATGCGGCGCAACGGATTGGTCGCGGTCACCTGCAAGAACGGATTCCTGTGGAGGGTAACGATGAAGTGGGTCAACTGACGGTTGCGTTTAATCAGATGGCGGCGCAGCTGGAACAGCTTGAACAAATGAGAAAAGAACTGATCATGAACGTGTCACACGAGCTGCGCACCCCGCTGACATCCGTACGAGGATACATTCAAGCTATGAAGGACGGGGTGATACCAGCCGATCAATATGACCGTTATTTGGACATCTGCAATCATGAAATCAAACGACTGAGTGCATTGCTCAACACGATGCTCGACTTGTCTGCGATTGAATCGGGCCAGCTTGTTTTACAGCCTGTTCTCATTCGTTGGAACTCTCTGGTAGCTGATATTTCGGATCGAGTAACCATTCGCATGGAAGAGAAACATATCTCCTTCACCATAAAACAAGCGACAACAGAACCGATCACAGTATACGGAGATGCTGAGCGATTGATTCAGGTGTTATTCAACTTGCTCGACAATGCAATCCGACATACGCCCGATTATGGTGAAATATCCATCCTGTCGACAAAGAAAGGTCCATGGGTCGAAGTTCAAATTGCTGATACAGGTTCGGGGATCTCCAAGGAACAATTGCCTCACATCTGGGAACGTTTTTATTCAGACAAACGACACAAATCCGGTCGGGAGCAAAGCGGTTTAGGGTTAACGATAACGAAACAACTGGTGGAATTGATGGGCGGCACGATCACTGTCGATTCTGTGATCGGCCAAGGGTCGGTGTTCACACTTCGGCTGCCCTCAACACCTTTCTCTTAGCATTCATACTAAAAAAAAGCGAGACAGCCAATAAAACTTGGCCATCTCGCTCCCAACGATCGCTCTTTAGCCGCGGCTTTGGCCGCAATTGCAACTTATTTCTGGGCTCGTTTCTGTGCTATACGCTCTTTTATTTCTGTTTTCTTTGCTTCGATCTGAGCGGCTATGCGCTGCTTCAGTTCTGCTTTCTTCGCTTCGATCTGAGCGGGAGGGATTCCCTTCTCTGCCGCCTTCGCAGCAATCTTAGCTTGGATTTGCGCTTTCTTCTCTTCTACCTTCACAGCAATCTTAGCTTGGATTTGCTCTCTCTTCTCAGCTTTCGCTGCCTCTGGCGACGTTGCGGCAGAAGCTGATCCGATGCCAGCAAAGAACAGGGAAGCTGCGAGGGTTGTCATCAATGCAAATTTGAGCTTATTCATGAGCTCACCTCCTTGTAATTTGATTTTAAATTGCATATGTTTCAAGAATATTGCAAAGAATGCAAACGAGCGAGCACTTTCTCACGGCCAAGTAGCCAGATGGTTTGGTTCAGGTCGCGGCCGTGCGTCTGTCCAGTGAGAGCGGCGCGAATTGGCATAAAAAGCTGCTTACCCTTACAACCGGTGTCGGTCTGCACTTGTTTGATCATCGCCTTAATGGCGTCCACCGTGAAATTCGCGGTATCTGTCGCCTCAACCTGCGTAGCGAAGGCTCGCAACACTGTAGGCACAGTATCCTCGGTAAGCACAGTCGCTGCATCCGAGTCCATCTGTGGCGAAGCGACGAAGAACATGTCGCTCAGTTCGACGATTTCGGCCACGTAGCGCAATTGTTCCAAATACAGGGCAACCAAGACCTTGACCCATTCACGTTCGCTCGCATCGAGCACCGTCGTTGACAGTCGTCCCGCTTTCACCAGATGCGGTATGGCCAAGTCCACAACGCGATTCAAATCCGCAGCGCGCAAGTAGTGATTGTTCATCCAATTGAGCTTCTCGGCATCGAACACAGCGCCGCTCTTGGCGATTCGCTCAAGATTGAATCGAGCAACCAATTCCTCCTTGGTGAACAGTTCCTGCTCACCGCCTGGGGACCAGCCCAACAGCACGATGAAGTTGAGAATGGCTTCCGGTAAATACCCAAGTTCACGGTATTGCTCGATAAATTGAACAATCGATTCATCGCGCTTGCTCATTTTCTTGCGATCCTGGTTCAGAATTAACGGCAGGTGCCCAAATTTCGGAGGTGTCAACCCGAGCGCTTCATAAACCATCAATTGGCGCGGCGTATTCGAGAGGTGCTCCTCACCGCGGATCACGTGGGTAATGTGCATCAGCGCATCATCGATAACTACCGCGTAATTATAAGTCGGTATGCCGTCCGGACGCGCCATAATCCAGTCGCCAATGTCGGTTGCCTCAAACTCGACGCGACCGCGCACTTCGTCCTCGAACACGTACGAATGATCCGTCGGCACACGAAACCGCACCGTCGGCTTACGACCTTCTTTGCGGAACGCTTCGATCTCATCCGCCGACAAACCAAGGCAGCGCCGACTGTATTGCGGCATCTTTCCTTGCGCTTCCTGTGCCGCACGCTCTGCCTCTAGCTCGGTCTCAGAGCAATAACAATGATAAGCATGTCCATCCAGCATTAAACGATCTAGATACGTCCTATAATGATCCAACCGCTCCATCTGGCGATACGGTCCAAAAGCTCCGCCAATGTCCACGCTTTCGTCCCAATCGAGCCCGAACCAACGTAATCCTTGCAGTTGGCTGTCGAGACCCGTCTCTACATGTCGTGATTGATCGGTATCTTCGATCCGAATAATGAATTTTCCATGTTCGCTCTTGCTCCGTGCGAACAAATAAT
>JBILCM010000106.1:0-6707 GCA_044353165.1 Paenibacillus sp. | reverse complement strand
TCGGGTACCGGCATCTGCATCGGCGTCTGGTGGAACTTACCGAATCCGCCCGTGCGATATCCGTGTTCTCGTAAGACGGTCGCATACGTGGGCAGATCCCTCGGCAACGCCATATTGTTGTAGACAACGCCATGCATCGAAGGGGAGCGGCCTGTTAAGAATGTCGCTCGATTGGGCGCGCACACAGGACACGTCGTATAACATTGATCATAACGCACCCCTTCTTCCGCAAGACGATCCAACACCGGTGTCGAAGGCACGCCGCTGCCGTAGCAGCCGATGAATCCCGCCGCGAGTTGGTCTGCCATCAGAAAGACGATATTCTTCTTCATCTCTTCATCCCCTATCATCAAAGTTAAAACGCATAGAACGTGGCCGGAATGACAAGCCTGGTATGACGTCCTTCTACACGAATATCCAAATAAGCATCTTCCTTGGCGCGTTCGATCCGATTCGGTTGTATCGTAAACCGTACCTGCGCGCGACCTGCGCCGAAGTGATGCGGCAATGGCAACATCGTCTCCCGTGCGTGAGATGGCAAGGACCACCCCTCAGGAAGTACCCATTTTAAGTTCAACATGTGTGGAACATCGATTCGATTATGGAATGAGACAAGCACTTCAAACGGTTCATCTGATTGAAGAGCCGGCTCTTGTTGGTAATCGAACCAGCAATAGAAGATCGGCGTCTCGAATTTGATCGCATAAGGACGATTGATGTAATAATATTCATGAAATCCCGCTTGCGGATGGAGATAATTACGAATCGGCGGCTTGTTGTGCAATTCGCTCGCATCTTTCATTCGAATACGGTAAGCGTCGCCATGGATCAGATCCAGATGCGACACATCCAAAAATTTCGGCATGATATTCAGAATGCGATCGGTCAGCTCATCGACGGTCGATGGGAAACGCGTGTACATATCGCCGTTCAAGCAGATCGTCTTAATGGAGCGTCCGATCGGTTCTTTCCACTGTGCTGGAATACCTGCTGCACCGTGAATAATCCCCCACACTGCGCCTAGCGTCGCTGCCGTACAATCGGTGTCCGCACCGCAATTCACAGCAAGACACATGCTTTGGCCGAAATCGTCCTCTCCATACAACCAACCCAGAATGAAAATGCCAATATTGGCAGGTGCATCGTATCCGACCTCGCCAACAGGAATGTCCGGATCCAACTCGCCTTCCATCCGAGCACCGAAGTGATGCGGTAATGCCATAAACAATCGTTTTCTCGCTTGTTTCCAAGGCACGCCATCACTGTAGCATTGCATCACGAGACGCACCCCTTGTGCGACACCGCAATCATCAGGGATGTAGGAAAGTCCGATATGGATCAATCGAAACTTGTCGCTTTCTACGAAAGCTGCGCTTTGCAAGGCGGCGCAGAACGCCGCAGAATAAACACCTTCTTGACTGTGATCCACGCTGGCATCTTCAGTGGCATAAGAAGCTGCCACATCGGGGTGTCCTGGAGCCAAACAAGCCCATATTTCGGAACGAATCCAAGCACCGTTGCTGTTCGCATGCGAGTTATTCACGCTTCCAGAGAGCGGGGGCATCAGACCAGCCCGCATGTTGTTCTTACAGAAGCCGTACTCCGACCAGTTCGGGTGGATGTGTGACAGCCAGTATTCGCCCAGAATGTTACTGTTGACTTGATTGCCGAATCGCTCCACTGCAACAAGCCATGCCAATTGCAGATCAAGATCGTCGTTAGGCATCGGTTCACCGTTTAACTCTTGCGTATAAAACCCAACATCCAAAATACCCTGTACCCCTTCGAATGGACCCCCGAGTGTACCGCCGATATTTTTCCCTATCCAGCAACCTTCCACCTTGTCGCGTACTTGTTGTTGGCTTATCCACATGCGTATGATCCACCTTTTTCCATTGATTGTTCATTTTCTTTTCCTTTCATTTCATTATAAGCGCATCAAAAAAGGGAACCTATTATAAAAATCCAAGGTTTTTCACAAAATTATATGTTTACATGAACTCCCATGCAGGGAGTGCCTATGCGACTGCAACAAAGAAATATATACTGTACGTATGACTTTGTAACGATTGTTGGGTGAACACTGTGGGATTTTTTCAGAAATATATACGCAACCGGTTTATTAATAAACTGTTGCTCGTGTTTATAGCGATTACAACAAGTACACTCATCGCCTTATCATTCCTGCTGAGCAACAGCTTCAGCAACTTGATGATCGAGAAAGAATTAAGATCGAATCAGATCGTCATCTACAATATCAATCAACATCTTGAAGAAAAATACAAGTTGGTGCAGACCATTCTGTTCCAGGCCTATATGGAGAAACGGTTCCTCGCAGACGTGTTTTCGTTCCTAGAGAATGACTGGAGCCCTTATAGCGCCAAATATTTGAACACGAAACCGGCATTTGATAATTACATCAATTCGATCTTCTCACGCGATCCCGATATTGCGGGGATTTTTGTTTTCAAACACATGAACGACACCGTCTATCAATACACACGTACCGCCTCCGACATTATACCGATTACATTCTTCGAACGGCCGGAACGTTTGCAAAAACTTAACAATATAGAATACAACGCAGTGAGGCTCTATCCCGCTGACTTCCCCTCTTACTTTCAGATTTATCAAAATCCAGTGTACACGATGAACATCCAGATCAAGTCGATCAACTCAGAGAAAAATATCGGCACACTTATGATCGATTTCACAGATGTCGGGTTGAAAGAATTGATTTCACGCATGCGCGTAGGCATCGATAGCCGAATGATGGTGTTCACGGACGAAGGGAACGTTGTCTTTGATTCTGAAGGAAGTGCATACGAGCAGAACTTCGCCAAATCCGAACTGCTGACAACCCCAACCTCGAACAACATCATCATTGACGGTGAGCGTGTCATTGTGAACAAGGCGCGTTCGGATAAGACGGGTCTCACCACTGTGAGCATCGCTCGCGAGAAGAACGTACTTGCTGCCGTCAAACAGCTCGAGACGACAATTTATCTCACTACCGCATTACTAACAACGGTGTGCATACTGCTCATGTTCATAAGCTCACAGTTGCTGTCCAAGCGGATTCGTACAATCACCCAAGCGATGCGTCAAATTCGCGGCGGTGACTTGACCGTTAAGATCCCATTGCAGTACCAAGGCGATGAGATCGATCAGATCGCCTCCAGTCTGAACCGGATGAGTGAGTCTTTGAACGAATACATCAAGAACAGCTATATCTCAGAAATTCGTCAGAAAAATGCGGAGTTAACGGCATTGCAAGCCCAAATCAATCCTCATTTTCTTTACAATACGCTCGAAGCGATACGGATGAAAGCCGTAGCCAACGGTGATAAAGATGTCGGGGAAATGATTTATATCGTGGCGGATCTGTTCCGCAGCGCGATAAAATCATCAACCGTGATGAAAGTTGCGGATGAAATCGATCATTGCGAGCAATATTTGAAGCTGTTTCGCATTCGCTACGGCGAATCGTTCTCGTATGTGATTGATATCGACCCGAGTATTCGCAATTATGGTTTCATTAAGCACATTCTGCAGCCGATCTTTGAGAATTATATTATTCACGGATTTACGCCGCGGAAGTCGAGCAACCAAATCACGTTGCACGGTCAATTGGCAGGGAAAAATCTCGTATTTACGATTGAAGATAATGGAAGAGGCATTCCGCCTGATCGCATCAAAGAAATCGAAAATATTTTGGCTCAGCCCGATTTGGGACGCACCCAAAGTATCGGCTTGGCGAACGTGAATGAACGGATTAAGTTGATTTTTGGTATGACTTACGGACTTGCAGTGCAAAGCGATGCGAACTCAGGCACAACTGTGACAATTACGATTCCGGCCATGGAGCCGATGGAGATGATGGAATATGTACAAAGTTTTAATCGTGGATGATGAACCGTTCATCACAGAAGGTTTACCTCATTTGATTGACTGGCAAACTTTAAATTTAGAGATTGTGGCGCGATGTTACGATGGGAAGGAAGCACTTGAAGTCCTTTCGCAACAAACGGTTCACATTGTCATCACCGATGTCAACATGCCCGAAATGGATGGTCTGACGCTCATACGCAAAGCACATTTGCAACAACCGCAGCTGAAATTTATCATACTGAGCGGATTCGACGATTACAAATACTTGAAAGAAGCCATCGTATTAGGAATTGAGAATTACTTGCTTAAGCCGGTCTCCGAACATGAACTGCGATCCACATTGCATAACGCTATTGCCAAAATTGAAAGTGAATTATTTCATCAAATTGAGTTTCGCCAAGGACAATTCATCTTGCGCGACAACATTATGCATCGTTGGGTCACAGGGGAGATTCACAAGAAGGAACTCCTCGAACGAGCCTCCTTCCTTGACATTCCGTTGGATAGTGATGCTTACTTGTGTGTGGTTTTAAAAATACTGGACGTGCCGAATGCGGAACATGCTCCTAAAATCAACAACAACTACTTATTACAGTTTGCTATATGTAACATTTGTCAAGAGATTGTCACATCGGAAAAATACGCTGCTTTCAAAACACTTTGTTTTTGCGACTCTTCCGGCGATGTTATTCTCGTGGTCATGAACGGCTCATCTCGATGGAAAGACGAAATCACACCGATGCTCGAACAGTGCGGGGCTCAAGTGCAAACACTTCTGAAAGCAGATTTGCTGTTTTTGGTGGGGACGATCGAACCGACTTTCTCAGATATCCACCATAGTTATACGCATGCCACCCAATTACAAGATTATCAAATGTGGTCCGTGCCCAATACGGTTGTGTTCTATGATGAACTTAAACAATCCGCCGATGCGATGCAAAACCGTTGGAAACTTGATTTCAAACGATTTCAGGATCTGATTACAGAGAAGAAGCAAGCGGAAGCGCTGGTGTTCATCGACTATGCTTATGAACAATTGATCGCTATGCGTCCACCGGATTCCAAGCTCGTTCGCGAAGTAACAGCCGAAATGTTGTTTCATATTAAATTTGTATTGCGAATGTTATCACCGCAAGCGTCATTGCTGCAAGAAGGTTTCTCGGCACTTGTTTTCGCCGCCTACCATCAGTCTGGTATAGAACAATTAAAGTCGACAGTACGCCAGACGTTAATCGAGACGATCGCCTTCTTGAACCATTCGGATCAGGAAATTAGCCCGTTCATCCGCAAGGTGATGGATCGGATTCATCAAAAATACGCAGACAATATCAATTTGAGTCTGCTCGCTGATGAATTTCGGATCAACCCTGTTTATTTGGGCCATTTATTCAAGAAAGAAACAGGCGAAATTTTTAACAATTATTTAAATCGAATCCGGATCGAAGAGGCCAAGCGGTTACTCCAGCAACGACCTGATCTAAAAACATCTGACATTGCTTTGGAAGTAGGTTATGCCAATACGAACTATTTCTATACCATCTTCAAGAAAATCACCGGCCAATCGCCCACCGATTTCCGACGCGAACTAGGCGGTTGATTGTAGTCATTGCATGTAGGGCTTCGCTTTCTCTTGACTTAAGAGAAATTGTTGGTAGTAATATTCATACACATCAAAATAACCTAAAGCAGAGACCTCATCGATGACGGTTTGGCGCAAAAGCATAAACTCTTCCTCATTGCTAGATAAAATCAATTCAATAATCGCTTTCTCCATGAAGGCTTGAATGAGATTCACTTTTGCTCGGATTTCAGGAGGGGGATCGTGATCGACAAAACTTTTCAGAAGTGAAGCATAATGTGCTGGCGGTGTACCTGAATTGGGTACGATTTGTAGCGGCACGTCAACTTTATAATGTTCCACCATGCTTTGATCCATCGTGGTTAAATTTTTTCGCTGTTCCTCCACGGATACAGCCAAATATAACGGTTGGTTTGTTCGCGGATTTAAGTAATAAGGACCCAATCCAGCGTCGTTATAGTATTTTTGGTAACCATATTTGATGGTGGCGTCAACCTCAGCAATTTGTTGCGTGTACTTATCCGTATACACAGCTTTGCCGTCTTTCATAACCCAGTCTACGCCCTCAATTCCGTTGTATATGGTCATAGCGCCTTCGATGGAGTAAAAATAATTGATGAACGCTAGCGCCATCTCCGGTTGTTTGCAATTGCGTGTGATCGCAAACAGGCGATCACTGTCCCCGATAGGTAACGGCATACTAAAGTGATTTTTGGCTCCTTCCATCGGAATCGGAACCATCGCTGTATATCCTCGATCTTCATACCCTTGTTTAGCCAAATAAGCATTCGTTGTCCCGTAAGACCATTTGTAGACGCTGGCCAAGACACGGTTCATGCTACTTTTTTGTAACGCTGTAGCATACGTCTGGGTGAACGATTCTGGGTCCATCAATCCGGCTTGTTTCACTTTAAACCAGAAGTTCACACCTTTCCACAACACACTGTCCACATTCGTAAACATCGGGCGAACTTGTTGTGTTGCTGGATCAAGTTCTACGCTGGACATGGCGCCGAACGTTTCTTTCCCTTCCATCCAAGACATGAATAACGTGGCTGTTTCGATGGGTGATTCAAACCAAGGTGAGAAACCCACGTATCGCTGTCCATTCTCATTCACAGGATTTTTCTTGATCATATTAGCCACAACTTGGATATAATCATCGGTGTTCCGCAAAACTGGGGTTCCCAGTTGCTTGTAATAATCCCACCGCAGGAATGGCCCAATATTTAATAAG
>JBILCM010000008.1:0-53782 GCA_044353165.1 Paenibacillus sp. | reverse complement strand
CCATAACGGACGTAATTCGCTGTGCAATCAGAACACAAGTTATATTGCTTGCATACTGTTTTAATGCATCTTTAATTTTCACTTCCGTCGCAGCATCGACTGCACTGGTGCAATCATCAAGAATCAATATTTGTGGTTTTCGAATTAACGCGCGAGCGATCGAAAGCCGTTGTTTCTGACCCCCTGATAAGTTGACACCACGCTGTCCAATTCTTGAATCGTATCCATCAGGTAGGTTGCAAATAAACTCGTGAGCCGCGGCCATGACGGCTGCATGCTTAACGTCTTCGAAGGTCGCTTGTTCGTTGCCCCACATAATATTCTGAGCAATTGTACCTGTAAACAAAATGCTTCTTTGCGGCACGATAGCAATTTTCTCTCTTAATAATGCAGGATCTACATCTTTGACATCAACACCGTCAATACTCACTCTTCCTGCCGTCGTATCAAAAAAACGCGGAATCAAGGATACGAGTGTACTCTTACCTGAACCCGTGGAACCTACAATGCCCACGGTCTGACCGGGCAAACAATCAACTGTAACATTCCGTAATACAGGTTCTTCGCCTGTTTCATTGTATGCAAAATATACGCCTTGAAATTCCACTCTTCCATTCCCAACGATCTGTTGGTCTGAAACTGTATCAATCCAATTCATCTGATTGCGCTCGTTAAATATACTACTGATCCGCTGTGCAGAGGCGCGTGCTCTTACGAACATATTGAATACCATCGAGACCATCATAAGGGAAAACAAAATTAATGTCATATAGTTAATGAATGCAACAAGTTCCCCGACTTGGTTTTCTCGAATGCCTGCATCACCTGTACCAATCCACACACCGCCGACCCACAAAATAGCAACGACGCCTAAATTCACAGTGAGCATAATGGCAGGGCTGAATATGGCCATAGCCCTCATCGCATCAATAGAAGCATCACGTTGTTCTACATTGGTGCGTCCAAACTTACTAACTTCGTGAGCAAACCGGTTGAATGCCTTTACCACACGAACCCCTGATAAATATTCGCGAACGTTACTATTCACTTTATCCAGAGATTCTTGCACTTTCAGAAATCTTCTGTATCCCATCTTCACATTGATAGCAACTAACACAGCTACAATAGGAATCACAACAGCAAACACAGTCGACAACTCCGGATTTAAGCGAATGGCCAGAATCAATGCGCCAATGCCGACGATCGGCGCTTTGACAAAAACGCGCATCATGCCGCTAACAAAGTTCTGGACCATGGTAATATCATTGGTCATCCGCGTAATGAGTGAGCCCCGTTCAAACTTGTTCATATTTTCGAATGAAAGCGTTTGTATTTTGCGAAATAAATCATTGCGAAGTTCTGTTCCAAATTTATGGGACACTTGAACGGCTACAATGTTGCGCATACTGGCAAAGAAAGCGGCGAACAGTGTAATAAGCAACATCAGACCGCCCATCCGCAACACATAGTTAAAATCCTGGTTCGCTACCCCGCGATCAATAATAAATGCAAGCAATGTGGGCATCATCAAATCTGCCCCCGCTTCAAGAGTCAAGAAGAAGATCGCTAGCAGAAATCCTCGCCAATACTTCACAATGTACTTTCGATAAGGCATTGCGCAAACAACCTCCTGCTCTTTAATGAAACGATTTTGATGCAATTTTATTACAATCTTATATTAACTCAAGAGAACTCTCAAATCATCTGAAAAATGCAAAAATGGGGCTCTCAGTAAATCAAGCCCCTTGGTTCATCATCTGTTTATAGTTCGACAACAGCTTTGATAACTTTGGTTTCAGGCTTTAACCAATTCCCAAATTCATCAATCATCTCGTCAAAATGGGATCGATGCGTGATGTACTGATCCACTTGAATGGCACCCGCATGCATCACCTCAAGCACGTGGTTGAAATCTTCTTTTGTAGCATTACGACTTGCCATCAGAGTTAGTTCGCGTTTGTGAAAGTCCGGATCATGAAAACTTACATCTTGTTTCACAAGTCCGACAAAGACTAAAGTTCCACCATGCGCAGGCCAATGGAATGCATCGTTCATCGAACGCTGATTGCCTGTGGCATCGAATACAGTCGTTGGGAATTCATCATTCGTGAAACGTGCAATGTTCTCTCGAGGTTGTTCCAACGCATTCACGGTATAATCCGCGCCAGCCCACGTCTTGCAAAATGCAAGCCGTTCTTCATTAATATCCATCGCAATGACCTGAGCCCCGGCATATTTCGCGAAAATCATCACACCTAGACCGATTGGACCCGCTCCAGTTACCAAGACGGTTTCGCCTCGTTTCACTCCTGCTCGACGCACCGCATGGGCACCAATAGCTAGAGGTTCCAACACAGCTGTCTGATCAAGCGTGAGTTTGTTGGTTTGGATTACGTTGGGGATCGGAACTGCAATAACCTCCCGCATACCACCATCAGTATGTACGCCAAGCACTTTCATAGAGGTACAACAGTTCGTTCTGCCGACTCGACAAGCAATACATTCACCACAATGCAAATAAGGAATGATGCTGACTTGATCTCCGACTTGCAAGCCGTACTCGTTCTCGCCAATTTGTTCAATGACACCAGCTAACTCATGTCCCAAAACACGAGGATACGTAAAAAAGGGCTGGTTTCCTTTGAATGCATGCAAGTCCGTGCCGCAAATTCCAATTCTGTGAACACGAACAAGGGCTTCGCCCTCAACAAGCTCCGGCACTGGAAAATCGTTGCGATATTGAAAATTTTCGATTGATTCGCATACAATGCCTTTCATTAGACTCCATCTCTCCTCATTACATTTTTTTAATGTGTTACACTTATTCTAACGTACTTCATTCGATATGAAATCAACATTTTTTGTTTTTTTGTATCTTTTTTTGCTATGCAATCATCCATCAAGAGTTTTATAATATCCGTAAAGAAAGCAAACGCATTCGAAAGAAACAGGTGAGTATAAATCTAATGCATGCCATGCGCAAGCCGTTCTTCGGGGATCCTCACTTCCCTTTTGACATGAATTACCAGATGACAAGAACTTCTCATAACGAACTCCCCCAACACCTCCACGATCGTTATGAACTCGTATATATTCATGATGGTGGCGGTACATTTTTCATCGATCAGTGTATTTACAACAAACAACAGGGGGATCTGTTTCTCATTCCTGGTAATACTATTCATCGCTCTTTACCCGATGATGTTCAACCTATCGTCTCCACTGCGATATTTTTTGCACCTACACTTGTAGGAACGAACTTATTTGAAGAAAGTTATCATCACCTGCAATGTTTTATTCATGCCAAAAGAGATAAAAAATATATAATGCCATTGACGACCAGCTTAAAAATAATTACAGAGGGTTTTTTGGCGAAAATACATGAGGAATGGTCGATGCAAAACAACGGATATCAAGAAGCCATTCGGATATATTTGTGTGAATGGTTACTAAATCTGAATCGACATGCACAGAAAGTTTCAGCTTTTGTGGCGCATTCCAGTTATCACGTGACGCCCCCGTGGATTCGTGAAGCGTTGCGTCTGATCGACGAACGAATCGGACAACAGCTGCATTCGGCATCTTTGGCCCGCGCAGTGTCTGTTTCACCTGCACATTTTTCCCGCGTGTTTAAGCAACAGACTGGCATGAATGTAACCGACTATGTCCATGCCAAACGTGTGGTGCATGCGAAAGAATTGCTCGCGCAAACAGAAAATAGCATCGCCCAAATTGCGGAGCGATGCGGATTTGAAAGTATGGCTCACTTCCACAGAATTTTCAAACGTATAACAGGAACAACGCCTAAAGCTTATCGCAAGAACGACAGTTCCGTTAGAAGCGATGATGTTGAATCGGGGAAGTCACTTTCTGATAAGGATGTTTCTTTGCCAATTCAGTATCAAAAGTAACTCCAAAACCTGGCCCTTGGGGTAGCGTAACGGTGCCATCTTTGATTTGGACATCGACGCGGGCAAGTTCCTGCCCCCAGTCGGCCTCACCGAATTGATATTCAACCGTTAGCAGATTGTTGATTGCGGCTGCAGCATGCAACGTTGCTGCTGTAGCCACTGGGCCGCTAGGATTGTGCGGTGCAACGTAAAGATCATGCGCTTCTATGACCGCAGCGGCTTTCATTAACCCCGTCACGCCGCCAATATACTTAATATCCGGCATGTAAATATCCATTGAATGCTCCAGAAGAAGGGGCACGTATTGTTCGGGATTGATTTGCATTTCTCCACCGGCAATATTCAATCCCGTGGCCACTTTGATTTGATGCATCAGACGCGGATGTTGTTCGCGAATTGGCGCCTCGAACCAGAATGGTCGTATCGCTCGAATACGTTGTCCAATTTGAATGGCTGTCGCGGCGTCAAACCGCCAATGACACTCCACGTGAAGTTCATTCTGTTCACCGATGGCTTGCCGGACTGCCATCAAGCGCTCGATACCCGCTTCAATCTTGCTGTGTTTCCCGATCGATTCACGCCATACATATCCATCAAAAGGCGCACACTTCACTGCTGTGTAACCTGAGGAAATTGCTTGGGCTGCGATTTGGGCAAATCCATCTGGCGTTCTGTCTTTGCATGCACGATTCACATTCGCATACATTGGAATTCGCTCTCGCATCGCACCGCCTAACAACTGATACACGGGAACGCCCAGAATTTTCCCTTTCAAATCCCACAAAGCTTGATCTAAACCCGAAATGGCAGAAGCTTGAATCATACCTCCGAATCCTGTCATCGGCGGTATGCGCGTTTGTAGTGGATCTTTGCCTATCAAATGAATGGCCTCATGATCAATCGCATGGGATACAGCATGTTCAAAACCATCTAATGTTGCTTCACCTATGCCACTAATGCCTTCATCCGTCTCAATGAAAACAAAAATCCAATTTGTTAATTCGGAAACGTTCACAATTTGCGATGACACAGTCGTAATTTTCATTGTCTTTGCTCCTGACTTGGGTTCACAGGGTACGTACCCAACGCGTTTGTGCGGCAGGGGTGCTGTCCAACACATCTCTCCGGGCTTGTTCTAATTGTTGTAACACTACGGAATGTGTAGGATCTGAAGCTAAGTTCTTCAGTTCTAAGGGGTCGTTGATGAGATCAAACAAGAACGTGACGCCGCCTTCATCCGGATGGGGAATCAGGTACTTTACGTATTTCCAACGTTCATTCTGAATTACATTCCATACACCGCGGTGTGCACATTCTGAGAACGCATAAGGCCGAATGGAATCCGCCTTGCCGGAAAGCAGCGGCAGTAATGATCGGGACGGCACAATGTTATTGAAGTGCGGCCATTTGAGACTTAACGCTTCCTGGGGATGGATGCCTGCAACATCCAAGATCGTCGCTGTGAAATCGGTCAATTCAATCGGTTTGTCGATTTGTTTACGCCCTCTGTAATGTGGATGCGCGATCGCAGCCGGCACATTCACGGAAGATTTGTAGAATGACCCTTTCTGCACACGCCCATGATCGCCCATCATTTCACCATGATCCGCTGTAAACAAAATCACTGTAGAATCAAGGATGTTCTGAGCTTCCAAAGTATCTAAGATTCTTCCGACCTGCTCATCAATGACATGAATCATCGCTTTGTAAGATCGGCGCAAGCGATGTATTCTTGCTTGCGACTGTTCGGAGATCGGACCGCGATCGTCAGGAATGATTGGAGATTCGTCATCTTGATACAAATCAAGATATTTTTGTGGCGCATCATAGGGTGGATGCGGCCCACAGAACGATACGAACATAAAGATAGGTTTATCTTTTGGTCGGAATTCCAGAGCTTGAACGGCTTGATCGCCAATGGCGATATCTACATAGAGTTTCTCTTCGAATGGGAAAGCGACTGGCTCGAACGTTTGATGTGCGACATCAACGTGATTTCTGCCATACTCGTTCGACCAATCGCGGTAGACATCAAGCACACCGGCCTGATCAAGCAACTGTGCATATTCGCAATAATTGCGGGTAACCAACTGTTTGCCAGAGACTTCCCACACGTGATCGAAGCCACAAGCAAGCGTCTCGTGCTTCATCGCGACGAGGTCATGTCCCTTCCCTTTGGGGGTTGTCCACTCCCACCCTTGATGCCAGTGAAATTTTCCTATACCCGCTGTGTAATAACCCGCTCTTTGCAATGCTTGCGGATAAGTAGGATGCTGTGGATGCAGATCCCCTGACATGCCCAAAGTGCCAATCTGATGACTGTATTTACCCGTTAATAAGGATGACCTTGCCGGAGCGCAAATGGGATTTACGGACAGACAGTTTGAGAATGCCGCGCTCTCTGCCAGTCGATCGAGATGGGGGGTTTCTATAAATGTATCCCCATAAAAACCAACGTGATCACAACGGTGTTGGTCAGTCATGATAAAAATGATGTTTAACGGCTGCAAATCAAGCCCCCCTACTCTTCACTACGGGATTGACGATATGGGTATTCATACGGTTTCCATTGGGAATTCGCTGTGACTTCAAGTTGATTCGGTCTTGGTTTCGCTGTGACCCAATCTTCTTTGGTTGCATATAACGCATTCCAAATATGCTCGATCTCATCGTAAGTAATTCCACAATAACGTTCAAGATTTTCCGCTTCCTTAACCAAATCGCCAGCAATCTGGCCTAATCGTGTAATGCAAGCCTCATTAATGCTCGCACCGAGCGTTGCAGATGCATCCACAGAACTGTCGGCTCTCGCGAACTTTCCTCCAAATTGAGGATCTTGTTCGTCTGCAGTTCGCTCCATACAGATGAGCGACGGATCAATATGCATAAGCTGAGAAATTTCGAATTGCCCCGCATGATCGGGACAAAATTGCCCCTTCACGAGATCACCATCTGTACCAACCCAAATACGGACAGGAAACCGATTCATGAACAGTTGCGCAGCACGTTGCAAATCAACTTGATTTCCTCCCGCATGCCCTGTTAGCACAACAATGGCTTGAAACCCGGCATTCACGAATGCACGTAGTTGGTATAAGAAAAAGTGTAGCATGACGTGAGGAGGCATCCCCGTCATTCGAGGATTCACTTCCGCAACCTGCTCTTCGAGCCATCTCGCGTGGTATCCGCTTTCGTGCATGTGATAACCAAGTGAAGGCGCGACGATGCCTCCCCAAAGGCGAGCCGTCTGATCACATAGAAACTCGGCCTTGATCAAATCAAGACCGAATACACTAATTTGTCCATGTGGTTCACACAAGCCTAACGGTAAATAAACAACGGGAGTGGATCGATAACGTACCAACCATTCTTTCGGATGAAGTCGCGCCCAACGCACTTCTTCATCTTGTTTTATTTTACCAATATTTGGATTCATAAAAATTTCTCACCCATCGATGTTTTTTTCTGATTTCATCCATAACTTCCTTGTTCAACGGGGCTTCTGATAAAGAATCGATGTTCTGCTGGGCATAGGCTTGAACATGCATAGAAATCACAGCACTCGTAATACCCGGATGGCTGAGCACAAATTTGATCGCAAGCGATGCCAATGATGACGCATGTTCAGGAATAAATTGTGTCAGCCTTTCAACACGATCAATGTACATCTGGCGCGGCACAGCATCAAAATACCGATTTCTGAAGTCTCGTTCAGCGAACGTCGTTGTCTCCTGCAAAAAACCCGTTAATCCGCCTTCATCCAGCACACACCGAGCCAATACCGCAACACCGTGTTCATGGCAGATCGGCACAAGACTATCCAGGGCCAATGGATCGAAAATGTTGATGATGGTTTGCACTGAATCAATCAATCGTTGCTGTACAAGTGAAATTGCGAGATCATGCCGATGATCCGGCACCGAGATGCCAATAAAGCGCACCTTGCCCTCGCTTTTTAGCGCATTTAACTCATCCAACCAATACAGTTCACTGTTCCATTGTGGCCAGTACTGATGCATTTGAATGAGATCCAATTGGTCCACGCCAAGCTCACGTAATGAGGCCTCGACACTATTGCGAATTGCACCCGGCGGGTATGCTTCTTTAACTTCCCTAGGCAACCCCCAGCCACCCGAAGGAGCAGCTTTCACTTTCGTTGCGATGAAAGGTTTTTCGCCCGTCCATTCCTTCAGTGCTTTACCAATAATCGTCTCCGAGTGACCATACGCCCTTGCTGTGTCAATCATGTTGATGCCACGATCAAGCGTGTAGTGAATCGAATCTATGAATTCCCGCTCGGAATAAGAACCGAATGCTCCATTCAACCCCATAGCCCCATAACAAAGTTTGGAAACGCCCCAGCCGTTGATCATTATGATTTCACAAGTCCTTCAACATCGGACTGATCTTCCAAATAAGCAAGGTCTAGGTGAGCTGCACCTTTCTTGGTGATAGCAATTTTCTTGAACGGATTACCTGTCTGCGCATTCACGGCTTGTGTTGGGAAAAATTGCACAATGTACCCTTTGCGAATCGTATTGCTTACGTTCGGACCGCTCTTATGGAACAACAAGGATGAAAATACAACCATGTCCCCTTTCTTCAACGGCACAGGTATCCCTTGATCTTCACCATGATAACATTGCCACCCAATAGGTGTCTTTTCATGTTTAACTACACCGTCTTTATGCGTACCTGGCTTAACCCAGATACAGCCGTTCTCGACTGTTGCGTCCTCCAGCGCAAGCCAACACGTCACATATTGTTCCGATAATACCAGACCGTATCCATTATCTTGATGCCAAGGAAACTCTTTGTGTGTCTCAGGACGCTTGTATACGGCCTGATCATGATAAAGTGAAACATCAGGTCCTAACAATTGCGTGGTTATTTCAACAAAAAGTGGCTGTGAAACGAATTGTTGGAACACCTCTTCCTTCTTTACCAGATGGGGTGTGAACGTTATTTCTTTGGCCCTGCTGACCCCGTTATCACCACCGACCCCAGCTATTTTTTGCACATGCTCATCCACGTAATAGTCGATCCGGCGGGTGAGATTCTCCATTGCAGCAGCGCTAAAAGCACCTTCTAATATAACATAACCTTCTTCTGTAAAATGCTTAAGTTGATCCTTTGTTAACATAATTTCAACCAACCTTTCATGAATATTATTTTTTCTATAACAAGAATACATAAATTAAAAACATTATTCAGTAGATGATTTACACCAATACTTATACATTTTCAACCTTTTGGAGCTGTGATAAAATATGTTTGAAAGTGAGGGAACACAAATTGACAGTAGAATGGAACAACTTTCAATTACGGATTATTCGACTCGGAGAGGTCACGTACTCTTCCCTTGATATTAAAAACAAAATTTTGCCCTACTGGACCATTAGTCATGTGTTAAAGGGCCGTGTCAACATGACCACAAACAACACCATGTACCGTGCAGAAGATGGGATTGTGATGGTACACCCGCCGAATATCCCTTTCTACGAAAAGAATGAACAAGCAGGCACACATCAATATATGTTTTTTGATTGTAACGTTGCAACCCATCAAGCATTATTCGATCTACTACCCCTATACCCGGCGATTGCATTAAGGGATCCATTAAATTACGCAATGATGTTCCGATCGATTCATCAATATTGGAAACAAGGGGAAACTCAAGCCGCAGACCGAATATTCGCACTCTTGGGCATACCATCGCTGCTGCAAATACTAATCGAAGACTGGCATGCGATGGGATCTCCTGTTCGACCCGGATACAAAAAAAATCAGGACCCTCGAATGGAAGTCCTGATTGAGTATATGCAGCATCATCTCGCTTCCCCAATTACAAGAGAAACGTTGGCTGAACGGTTACACCTGCATCCCAATTATTTGGATCGAATTTTTATGAAGCAATATCAGATCACACCGATGCTGATGCTGCGTCAACTGCGAATGGAGAAAGCCAAAACAATGCTGACCCAGACTGATGAAACGACGGAAAGCATCGCGATGGCGTGCGGCTTCTCGAGCGCTTCCCATTTCGCAAAGTTATTTAAGCAAGAACTGGAAGAAACGCCGGGTCAATTTCGCAGAAAATCGCGAGTATCTGAATCACTATACAGTTATTGACCATGCTAAGAACGAGCACGAATTTCTTGGCGCATAAAGTGCACATAAGCTAAGGCAAAACAGAGCAAGGTTGCTGCGATCAGCCCTGTAATTTGGGGCCACACAAGCAACAAACTTTGCATGATCGGTAATGGTGAATTCGGGATCGCACCAATCGTCTGTTCCATGAACAATGGACCTAAGTTGCGTACTTCGGGCATCAACAACGTGGTTGTTGCTTCTTCATAGAGATGGCTTGGTGAAAGTCGCATCAACCCTTGGATCAACCCTGCATGTTGAAGCAACTCCTTCTCCATGTCGGTCGAGGGTGCTGTTACGCTCGCGATCATCCGGACGATAAGCCCATAAAATACGGAGTAGAACATCCATACCGCTATGCCTGTCAATGCGGAGGTCGCCGGTTGTTTAAACCGAGTGGAAAACCAGATGGATAAGTTTAACCAGAAGCCGATATAAACGACAGTGACTGCAAGGAATAACACCATTCGGATCAATTCCTCCGGCGTTGGCGGAATGCCGATGATCGTTAATCCGCAAGCCATCACGAGAAATCCCAGGGCAAAGAACATGATCGTAATCACAAGCAGCGCTGCCACAAATTTCGCATTCAATACATCGTCTCGATGAATCGGCTGAGACAACAATCGGCTCAATGTCCCTCGGGATCGTTCACTGGAAACCGCGTCAAAACCCATCCCTAGCCCTAGCAATGGGCCTAAGAATGAAACAAACGTGATGAAAGAAGGCAATGTTTCCCCTTGAATCGTGAATAACTGTAAGAATACGAACGATTGCAGTTCATCCGCGGTAGGATCTAGATTGCGCATGGCGCTAATTGAAGCATAGAGCGAGCTTAAACAAGTCAACCAGATGATCCCTAACAAAACAATAAATCGCCAGGAACGCAAATGGTCAGATATCTCCTTCGCAACGAGAACGCGGAATGGATGGAATTTATGCATTCGCCATCGTCTCTCCTTCAAAATATCGGTGATAAATTTCATCGAGACCATATTGTTTTCTGCTCAGATGCATCAAACTTGCACCGCTTCCGATCACGCAGGCAGCGATCTCACGCGCAAGATCGCGCTCACAACGTAACACGATACGGTGAGGATCCGGTAGACGAACGAGTTGCGCGACCCCCTCGATACAGCTTAATGTCTCACAAAGTTCATCTGAAAGCGGATCGGCCATCACTTCAATCGAGAACGGTTCCTCCGCAAATAAAGAGCGCGACAAGTCAGCGATCGTTCCGCAAGCAATGAGCTTCCCGCGCACGAACAAACCGACGCGGTCACATACTTGTTGGACCTGGTGTAGATGATGCGAGGATAGCAGAACCGTCAAACCTTCCTCCCGACTAAGTCTACGAATCAACTCCAGCAACTCTCGAACCCCTTCGGGATCAATACCTAACGTTGGCTCATCCAGCACAATGATCTCAGGTTGTTTAATTAACACGTCGGCCAGCCCCAATCGTTGCCGCATCCCTCTGGAATATGTGCTAACGAGACGATGAGCGACATGGGAAAGTCCTACACGTTCCAACAACGCGTATGCCCTCTGCACGGCTTCTGCTTGAGGCACTCGGTTTAACTGAGCAGTGAATACGAGATTTTCGAATCCACTGCGGTCATCATAAAACCCAACATCATCCGGTAAATAACCAACGATGCTTTTCACGGCAAGCGGCTGGCGAGTGGCATCAAACCCATCGACCTGAACGACACCTGATGAAGGTTCAGTTAAACCAAGCATCATAAGGATGGTGGTTGATTTGCCAGCGCCGTTAGGGCCGAGCAATCCGAAAATTTCACCTTTACGGATGGTCAATTGAAGATCGCTGACAGCTGTAACTTCTGCATACTTCTTGGTGAGGTTCTGCAGTATAATGATCGGTTCGCCAAGCGCCGTCACGATTAACGCCTCCCGTACTTGCGGAACAAATAAACGACGCCGCCGATGACGAGTGCAATGATGAGAATGCCTAACCATCCCCACAATACGGAGGTTTGGACTGTGACACGAAATTGGGCTTCAGAAGAGGCTTCCGGAGACTCCGCTTTCAAGATCGTCAAATAATCACCAGAAATGGATTTGTTGGAAGATTTCAAAGTCGCTTGGACCGTTGCGCTCTGACCGGGTTCAAGCCCCTGTACGCGTTGCGGTTCGAAGGTCACTTCCCATCCTGCGGGTGCTGTAGCTGATAATTTCAATTCAGGTATCGCTGATGACCCCGTGTTGTTCACCAGCAAATCTACGTTCTGTGTGCCACCAGCGGTAACATCAGTCGATAGCTTCCCTGAAGGCGTCGTAAGCTCCACCTTGAAAGAACCTGTAATTACCACTTCTAAATCCAACGCTGCACTCGTCCCTCCCGATACCGCACGTATTGGAATGGAATAAGATCCGGAAGTAACACCCTCTGGCGGCTTCACATCAACGGTGACCGATTTGGATGCCGATTTCTCCAATTGGACAGAAGTGACGTTGTTCCCATTCTCATTGAATGTAACAGACCAACCCCGCGGCGCATCGCTTGTCAATGCATACAGCTGCTTTTCTGCGGTGCGATTACGCAATGTTGCACTGAAATTAAATACAGATCCCGCATTCCCATGCATGTTGGACTGCTCCGTCTTGAATTCTGTGCTGAACGTACCTCGTTCCGTCACGCGCACGGTGAGCGGTAAAATTCCTTTGTCCTGGGCGATCAGTCGAATACGGTAAACGCCTTGTTCCACTTTCAGAGGTACATCCAGATCTAGATTCACAGTCTGCTGTGATTTCGGTTTGATCGAAATTTGTGAAACTTCCCAGCCACCAGAATTCAATGAATGTTCCCAGTCCGTAGGGCCTTCCAAAGTGAATACAGCATTCTGTACTTTGTTCGTATTGTTAATCAATTCGATATTATAATTAATGGTCTCCCCGGGAGCCACAGATAGATCCGTATAAGGTGTGAACAGCGTGATGTCTCCGATGGCAGCTTGCGCAACAGGCGTTTGTCCTGTCGCAAGGACCATGCCGAGTGCGAGCAATACAGCAAGCAATAGGGAAACCCATCGAATGCGGCTTTTATTGTCTATCGTCATACAAGAAATGACCTCCACATGAGAATCGAAATTACAAGAAGGGATCAGTAATGACTGACCCCAGCTTGTTAATAATGTTAAATTTTGTTGTTTCTTACTTACGAGCTTACTTGAAGTTGTCGATGTATTTTTGTGTCTTTTCTTGCAATTCCATGAGGATGGTGTTCGTATCTTTACTTGTCTTCGTCATGTCTACAAGACTTTCGCGAACATACGTATTGAACTGTGCTGTGTATTTATTGGGTACTGCAAATCCAATGTTCTGATCTTTAATTGACTTAAGATTTTTTGTTTTCGTATATTCATTTTCAAAATTTGTAGTAACAGTATCAGTGGTAATTTGTTCAAGAATTATTGAAAATGCAGCATCCTTGTATTTGCTTGGTTTTGTTAATACAAACAAACCACTTGAGTAAGCAACAACGGGTTTTTGTTGATCATTAAAGCGTGGATAGGTCGCTATGTCCCAACTCGAAAATCCGGCCTTCGCGTAAGCTTCAGCGCCTGTTACATAGCCTTGTGCAGTGCCTACAGACATGGATTGATTCTTGTCTTTGGTCATAATAAGATGATCTTGACCTAACAGAACGGGGTCATAATTCCCTTGTGCATTATACATTTTTTTGAACGTGTTCAGTGTGTCTGCCCATTTAGGATCGGATAGATCCGCTTTCCCACTCTTGTTGACAAAAGTCAAACCTCGAGAAGCCATCGCTGCACCAATCAGATTATGGGTCACCATACCGTAGTATTGTTTCCCTTCACTGGTCCGATACAACTTCTTGGATAATTCAATCACTTCATCCCAGGTCATGTTGTCCTTCGGATATGCGACACCAAAACGATCGAAATTTTCTTTATTATAAACAATACCTTGAGTCGCGAGATATTTAAATGCTGGGGCTTTATCTGGCAGTGCTATCAATTTTCCTTGACCCACTTGTTTAATGACATCAACAGCAGTTTTGTTGTATTGATTTAAATTCAGGCCAAAATAAAATTTCTTAATTAGAGGTGTCATGTCATATTCAAGATCCAGATCGATCACTTTAAATATGTTGGCAGGCACGATATTCAATATATCCGGAGCCTCGCCTGCAGCTACCATAGCATCTAGCTGACCTACACCAACAAACCTCAATTTTAGATTTGGGTATTTCGCTTTGATACTGGGTGTTAAAAATCTTTCAGTTTGTTGAGCAATGAAAGCATCAGTGATAGTCGCAGTCATAGCAATCGTAATAGTGAACGGTTCATTCATTGAAGCTTGATTCTCAGCACCTGTTTCCGCCGGTTTGGCAGGCGTTGTGCTCGCTGCTGGCTTCGACGTCGTTGTTTGTGACGCTGTTTTCGCTGCCGCAGCTTGCGCAGCCGCTTTAGCAGCTGCAGCCTGGGCGGCAGCTTTCGCCGTCGCTGCTTTCTGTGCGGCGAGTTTCTCCGCTTCTGCCTTCGCTAACTCTGCTGCAGCTGCTTTCTCAGCAGCCAATTTCTCAGCCAATAATTTCTCTGCTGCCGCTTTCTCTTCTGCTGTCGTTGCTTCAGCTAATAACTTCTCTGCTGCCGCTTTCTCTGCAGCAGCCTTCTCAGCATCCGCTTTCGCTTGTGCTTCCGCCGCTTTCGCTTCTTCCTCTGCGGCTTTCGCAGCCTCTAACTCAGCTTTCGCTTGTGCTTCAGCTTCTGCTGCTTTCACTGCATCTGCCTCAGCCTGTTCCGTTGCTGTAACTTCTTCCACCGGTGTCTCCGGTTCAGAAGTCTGGGACTCGTTGCTACATGCGACTGAAGTTGTTGTAATCATGAAAACAACCAATAATAACGCCAAAATTCTTTTTTTCATTCCTGCACCCTCCATTTTTTTGATAACATCGTTCCTAGTTGTTTCATCTTAACCTTATTTTGTTATCGTTTTCATTATATAAATTCTGTTAGTACCCTGCTTCCTAAGTTTCATCGACTTATTCACACATTTCATCTTTTTTGTTGTTGGTATGCTTAAAAAAATAAAGAAGGATCAGTTCAACTGACCCTTCCTCATGTTTCACACAGATATGCTGTTGGATTATCTCTGATCGGTGTCGTGGGGCACGACGTCTGCCGTGGTGACATAGAAGTCCAGCAAGCGCTCTTTCATTCGTGACACAACGTTCGCCATCACAGGATCATCGATCCGATTAACCAATTCGCGCGGGTCCTCCCACAAATCGTACAACTCATCTTGCTCGTACACCCGCTTTACATACTTGTAACGCTCCGTTCGACACATCACAGCTTTCGTATGTTCAGGTCCCTCTTGATTTTGCAATCCGACCCTGGGCCAATACAATCCGGATGGCACAGTATTGTGTTCCATCTCCAACTCAGCACAGTGGATCTCCCCAAGCATGCGGCCCCCTTCACAGAAAACAGCATCCCGGTGGGTTTGAGTATCATTATTCATCAAAGGTAACAACGATTTCCCAAAATGTGTGTGTGTCGGCGCAATGCCTGTCAATGCTTCTACCGTAGCAGGAAAATCGATCAGTTCCACCAACGCATCACGCACACCAGGCTTCACGGGAACACCCGCTTGCGGCTTTACTAAGAACGGCACTTTCGTCAAACAATCTTCGAACGTATTCTGCGTCTTCTCGACGAGACCGTAATCCCCTGTAAAATCCCCATGATCACTAAAGAAGAACACCGCTGTATCCTCATAGATCCCCTTCTCCCGAAGCGCTTGCATTACCCTACCGAATTGTTCATCAATTCGTGCACACATGCCTAAATACGTGGCCCGCAGCTCCGTCCATCGTTCTTCGCTCCAGCCCATCAATCGTTGTCGCTCATAGATGCCTTTTAACAAACTGGGCTTCTGATGCCAGTGTGCAGGCGTTGGGCTGCGTTCCCAGTGTTGAGCCACCGATGCCCGGGAGATGCTGCTGTACCAAGGGTCTTCTACCCCGTATGGCGGATGCGGATACAACAATGGCAAATAGATGCACAGCGGTTGGTCGTCTTCGGCGTTACGAATCAAATCGATGGCGCCTTCAACATAAGCCCAATCGGAATCATAATAGACATTCTCCCCAGCCGTATCGATTCGCCCAGCATAGAAAGAGTAATAATTGTCATCGGCTTCAAGACCGCGCCAGCTTTGGTCCCGATGCAACCCGGGTTTTACCGCACGCGTAGGTTTGTATTTCACAGAACAATACGGATCGAATGAACTTCCTCCAGGGATCAAATCATTCTTGCCGCCCCACCAAACCAAATACCCATTCTCTTTCAACGTACGTAGCAACACCGGTTCATCCGACTTCATCATATGGTGCATCGTGCGATGACCCCTCACATGGGGATACCATCCGCTCATGAAGCTGCAACGGCTGGGAGTGCAGACCGGGTTCTGGCAGAACGCATTGCGGAAAGACACCGCATCTTCACGCGCAAAGCGATCAAGGCAAGGCGTCACTGCGGCCTCATTCCCAAGATGCCCCACCGCATCCGAACGAAATTGATCTGGATTAAAAATCACAATGTGCGGAAGTTTTTGTTTCTTAGACATGTTATACATCCTCCGAGAACAAGCTACCCGCATACACCGACGCACGTCGATGTTACAGGCAGCTTGATGGAATCAAAACGAATTTATCCTCTTACTTCCATTGACGATCATACGCTTTCTGAGCAATTTGCAAATATTTCTTCATTCCCATGTTGTCTAATTCTTTGAGATAATTATCCCAATCTTTATCCAAGCTCTTATTGCCTAACACGAACTGCGCTAAACTTTCTTCAACATAGGCATTAATTACAGTGCTGAGTTGATTAAATTGCTCTGCTTCCTCAGGCGTAAAATTAAGCGGCGGCACAATTTGAGATTTGTACGGCTCATGATCCCTTGTCGTAGCTGTTGTAAGAGCGTATTGTAATTCCCAAGGATTTTTTGGATCAAAGACCGGACCTTCCGTCATGGATCGCGGCCAATATCCTGGGTTTGTAAATTGCCAGTGCGATTTTTGATTCGCACCCCATATAAGGATAGCTTCAAACTGTGCAGGCTTTCCGTTCACACCGACTGTCCCTTGGGGAGCACGCTTCCAGTCAACATCGGGGACACCCAATCTGGAACGTGCGGTGATGTCCACATTGTAAAATTGATCCGCCCATTTCACGGCAATATCCGCACATTCGCCCTTACATGCATTGGTTACTACAAATGAATATGGGACTTGGACATAAAAGTAAGGATCCCAGACACTTTGTTGAAGTCCTGTTGGTCCTTTCAAAGGCGGAATCGAGATGTAATCTCGAAGACGCGTGCCATTCGGATTTGCAAATGTATTGAATGACCCGGATGAAACAGCACCTACAATACCGGTGTCCTTGTTCTCTACAAGTTGTCTTAACTGTGCATCTTTTTGTGTAAAGCTGACGGGGTCAAGCAGTTTTTCATCCGCCAATTTCTTCATGTACGACAATCCGCTCTTCCATTCTGGCGTAGCATATGCGGCTTGGAGAGTTCCATTCACCGAGACGAAACGGTATCCTCCATCATTGAGAACAAATGAACTCATCAAGTACATATCAATCTTTTGTTGCCATCCTGTCGTCGCTCCAAGAAGAGGAATTTCATCCGCTTTCCCATTCTTGTTCGGGTCTTTCTCCTTGAATGCTTTCAACATCTTGTAAAAATCATCCGTCGTTTTTGGAATCGGCAGATCAAGTGCATCGAGGAATGTCTTGTTTACCCACATTTTTCTGGACATCGTACAGTTGTAGCATTCACTGATTTTAGGTAAACCGTATATATTACCGTCCGTTGCGGTAATCATCTTCTGCGTGCCTTCAACCTTATCTTTAATCTTAACATATTCAACAGAATGCTTCTCAATCAGATTGTTCAGCGGCAAGAACACGCCTTGAGGTCCATATTTGGAAACGAGAGCGCTACTTACACCACCCATAATAATGTCAGGCAAATCCGTATTGCTCGCAAGCACGAGATTCAGTTTTGTATTCCAGTCAGCTGCTGGAACAAGTTGCCATTCGATCTTCACATTGGTTCGCGTTTCCAAGTATTTGGTCAATTCATTGTTCACATAATCCAACACCGCAGGATGTTGTTGCATCATAATTTTTAATGTTTTCTTTTCTTTGGTGATCGGGAATACGCCTTTGGCGGATACCGATGAGACTGCAGCTGTATTCGTGGCTTTCGCAGCTGCTGCGGCTTTGTCTGCTACAGCCTTGGCTGCGGCGGCGGCTTTCTCTGCTGCGGCCTTCTCTGCTGCAGCTTTCTCTGCTGCGGCTTTCTCTGCTGCAGCTTTCGCTACCGCATCTGCTGCCGCCTTCTGTGCCGCTTGTGACTCGGCTAACAGCTTCTGTGCTGCAGCTTTCTCTTCTTCCGTGTTCGCCTCAGCTAACAACCGCTCGGCTTCTGCTTTGTCAGCAGCCGCTTGCTCCGCAGCCGCTTTCGCTTCCGCTTCGGCAGCTTTCGCAGCATCAAGTTCTGCTTGGGCTTTCGCTGCTGCTTCTTCAGCAGCCTTCTGATCCGCATCCGCTTGCTCGGCTTCAGCAGCAGCCGAATCCTCTTGTTCCTGTTGTTGCGACGACTCTTCTGTTGTGTCTGCTGCAGAGGAGCAAGCGGTTACAACGAGCGCCAAAATCAACAGCCACGCCAATAATACTTTTCTCATTACATGTGCCTCCCATTTTTTAATGTATTGCATAAGTTTGTGTTGCTTAAAAACCAATTGAACTATCCTTTAATGGAACCAATCATCACCCCTTTCACAAAATATTTTTGCACGAAGGGGTAGGCGATCCATACGGGCAAACTTGCGACGATAATTAGCGAATATTTTAATAAATCTGCTAAACCTACCATCTGGGACATCAGTTCTGGATCTGTGATCATACTCGGATCGATCGTGCTGGCCACCAGAATATCTCGCAAAATAATCTGCAGAGGGAACAAGTCTCGATCACTAAGATAAATTAATGCGTCAAAAAAAGCGTTCCAATGAAACACGGCATAGAACAACACCAGCACGGCTGTAATAGCTTTCGAGAGTGGCAACACGATGTAATAGAGAAATTGAAAATGATTACACCCATCGAGCTGAGCAGCTTCATGCAATTCATCCGAAATCGTGCTCTGGTAATACGTTCTCGCGATAATAATGTTGAAGATACTGATGGCGCTAGGCAATATCATGACCCAACGATCATTCAGCAGCCCATACTCCCGTATGGTTAAGTATGTTGGGATTAAACCTGCATGAAACAACATCGTAAAAAC
Source organism: Paenibacillus sp. (assembly GCA_044353165.1). GTDB lineage: Bacteria > Bacillota > Bacilli > Paenibacillales > YIM-B00363 > JBILCM01. The sequence continues at coordinate 34,361 of JBILCM010000008.1, read as the reverse complement.
AAACAACAGCATAATCACATGACGACCTTTAAATTCTTTACGCGAAAGTGGATACGCTGCCAGAATGGTCATTGCAACATTGACGATCGTCCCCAAAACCGTGTAATAAATCGTGTTCGCATACCCCATTAAAATTTGGTCATTGCGAAACACAGCTTTATATCCCTCTAGCGAGAAATCAACAGGCCATAACCACACAGCGCCCGAAATGACTGCATCAGGTGAACTAAAGGACGAACTGATGATGTAAATTAACGGATACAAAACAATGAGCAGAATGATGAATAATATCATGTCGTTCGTGGCTAAGAAAATTTTGTCTCCACGGGACATCTGAATCCGATTCATGTATGGATATCTCCTTCTTGATGGTTTCTACCACAAACTCGTTTGTCCAAGTCGTCTCGCTGCTTGGTTTACAACTAGCAACAGTATAAAATTTACAACGGAATTAAATAATCCAATCGCTGTTGAATACGAGAAATCTGCTGCCGCTGAAGCAAGCCCGATCTTGTATACATAAGTCGATATCACTTCCGATGCGGTTAAATTCAACGGGTTTTGCATCAACAACACTTTCTCAAAGCCGATATTCATAATGGAACCGGTCTGGAGAATCAACAGAATCACCATCGTCGGAATGATGCAAGGGATATCAATATGGATTACTCGCTGGAGTCGGCTTGCTCCGTCAATGGTTGCCGCTTCATGCAGCGATTGATCTACGCTAGCAAGTGTTGCCAAGTAAATAATCGTCCCCCAACCGGCGTTCTGCCATACACCTGACCAAACAAAAATCGATTTAAAGTATTCCGGAATTCCCATGAAATCAATTTCTTCCTGCATGCCGAACGATTCTAACGCAAAGTTGATCATTCCCGTTTTTGGGCTTAAAAATTGCAAGATAATCCCAACCATAACAACGGTAGAAATAAAGTGCGGCATATAAACGATAAATTGTACGGTCTTCTTAAATTTCTCACGGATCGTTGTATTGAGTGCCAATGCCAATAAGATGGGAATCGGAAACCCTACGGCAAGTTCATAAAGGCTAATCCCAATCGTGTTCCAGATCAGTCGCCAGAACAAATACGATTCAAAAAACTGTCTGAAATTATCCAATCCGACCCAAGGACTCCCCCATATGCCGAGCACCCCTGAAAAATCCTTGAAGGCGAGCTGTATGCCATACATAGGGGCGTAGCGAAACAGGGTCAACCAGAGCAAGGGAAGCAGAATAATGATGTAGAGCTGGTAATCACTTTTAAAATCTTTGACAAACTTCGAGCGATTCAATGATGGTCCTCCATTCTGTGATGCGTTCGATCCAATCTTACGAAAAACGTGATCGCAACGAAAAGTTTCAATTTTCTTGAAACCGCATTCATTCCTGTTTTTTGATCATGCATTTTTCCGCTGTAGTTGATTATCTCTATAATGAAGAAAGCACCCGTTTCTTTCGCTGGATGCTTTCTTCCGAATCATATTTGGCTGCGATAGGTTGTTGGACTTACACCATACACCCGTTTAAATGCGCGATAGAATGTATTGTCTTTGTCGTAACCGACCTTCGTGGCGATCTCATGAATGGTGAGTTCCGATTGTTTCATCAGTTCTATGGCACGTTCCAATCTTATTTTCTCCACGAATGTAGCAAAATTTTCGCCCGTCTGATCTTTGAAAAATTGTGACAAGTATTTTTCTGTAAGATCAAACTCAGATGCAACCGAATATAATCCCAAGTTAATGTCCGCAAAGTTCAATTGAATATAGGCAATGATGCGTAGTGTCATCTCTTGATTTTTCTGTTTTTTTCGGTCGAGAACAACCATACATAAGTAACGATATAAGTCGTTTACTCGTTCAAACCATTCCTCGGTCGTTTGGTGCCCATCCATCTGCTGAAGCAATGTATTGATTTGTCCCTTTTCTTCTTTGCCATCATGGAATAATTCTTCGCGAATCTTGATGATTGTCCCGCGTATTTCATAGTACAACTGCTTCATATCTTCATTCGACAGCTGCCTGCGATCCAAATTCTGTGTTTGTATAGAACGAATTTCATGCTTGATGGCTTCCACATCGCCGCTTTTGACCAAATTCATCAATCGTATTTCAAGTTCAATCGGGTACTCATATCCTCCATTGTGTTGAGGAATATCTTTAAACCAAATGATGCGCTCCCCTTGTTGTGATCGCTTGTAGTCAAGCGCTTTGAGTGCCTCGTTGAATGATCTCGAGGTCTCTATGACATGCGAAGTTTCCGTGCCAATGCCATAAATGGACCGCAAGTTATATTGATCCGTAAGTTGTTTGTTCGTTCGAACGATTAAATCCTCTACATAATGAGTCATCCCCATTTTATCAATAGGGGGCTGCATACAGACTACGGCTAATGTATCAATATCGATATTGTGAATGAATACAGTTCCTTGGGATTGCTCTTGGAAAGCATTGGCTGCGATGGCTTTGGCAATGTCCAATTCTTTCAAATGTTCATCTGTTAATTCCCCATCATAACCCTTCATCTTCATGACGACCACCATGAAGCGATCGCCTCGGACTTGCATGTTCGCATGAGATAACGCCAACTGCAGTTCTTGTGGCGTATTAAATCCACCCTTGAGCAGGCGCTCCATGAAACTAGCCTGAATGAGTGGAAGTTGCTGTTCTAACTGCACTTTTAAATTTTCGTTATTATGAATAAGCCGTGAAACAGTCCCCTCCAAAAAATTAAAATCTTGGGTTTGTTTCATGCCTTCACCGCCAACGGTATGGTTCAATTTTTCAATTAATTTGCGAATTGGATTGCTATTGCGATATGCCAATACCGCTGCGCTGAGCAGTCCGGTAAGTAAAATTAAAGTTACGGTCAGAGCGAATGAGTTCCGGATCGTTGCCGCCTTCTTCTCAAAATACGAAACGGGAATGGCAGCAATATACGTCCAGTTGTTGCTTTGTGAGAACGAACGCATCACTACAACTTGTTGGCCTTTCCACTGAATTTCTTCAGCATCTTTCTCGCCTTGAAGGTATTGAATGAATTCAGCAGAATCGTCTACATTTAAAGAAGAAATGATTTGATCTTGATGATCCAACACCGCAAGGTAAGCGTCCTGCATCATCTCTAAATTGCTAAAATGTTGCAAAATTTGGCTTTCCTTAATGTGCATCATGACAGCACCACGATACGTTGTGAAGCTGCCGACCGGATAAGAATGAATGTACGTAATGTAGTTATCTACTTTGCCTTCTTTGCTGATCGGTTCCGATGGCCAAATATTCATAAAATAATACGCATCCATTACTTTCTTGCGCCATTCTTCCACATTCATTCCTTGGTATTTCATAAAATATTCATAAAACATGGGTGTTCGGTCTGACGTGTATGCACTTGAAATCAGTACGAAAGGTTTATCAAAAAAAATAAAAATCTCATCAATAAAATGGTTGGAGAGTTTGTATGTTGTTAACCTCTTCTGAATTTTTAGAAATTTATAGTAATCCTTATTCTGGATTGGTTCGTTGGAATGAAATAAAGCCCTCACTTCTTCGTCTAGAATGAGTTGAGTCACCATGTTGTTCATCTCATCGAATCGTGCTTCAACCAGTTCCCTGCCTTTCTCTAACGAAAGTAGACCATTGCGAATCGTAATCTCCTTATATGTAGCTAATACTTGTTGATAGGCAATAATGCCAATGAAAATCGTAATAAATAAAACAAAAATATACGAAATGATGAAACGAATAAATATTTTATTTCTTGTCATCATCCATAGTTTCATTCAAACATGACCACCTTCAAAGAAACAAAAAAACGAAATCGCTTTCAAAAGCATAGCAAAATTCAACGCAACCCTTCAATAACAATGTTAACCAAATGACATTTCAAATTGTTCAATGCTTCGGTTAAGGCGCATCTCTGAATCTATGCCATTCATTGATTTCAGATGGTCAATCGCTCTTCGGGCAACAGGTCCTCCACCCGTAGAAGTCGAGTACAGTCTAGTCAAATCCATGAGATCGGCATGCCATGCCAATACGATGAATAACAACTGTTGTCGAATGTTGTGGAAGAGAGGCTCATCAAACAAGTTGGTTTGTTCATGCGGATCTTGCAGACGATCGTACAGGCGACCTGTCTGTTCATCCATGTAATATTCAATTTTCCATCTCTTCGTTGCTAAAGCAATGGATTTGTATAATCCGGCCACAGCACATCTGCGCGGTGATGGTAATCCTTGAGTTAATGGAGTAAACAAATCTAAACCCTGCATCGTGTCACAGCGGGTTCCAGCTGCCGCTAGAATACTAGCAGTAATGTCCGTCCAGACTGCAAAATCACGTTGTTCTCCGCAAGGCAATGTACCCGGCATACTCATAATGAGTGGTACACGCCAAGATGCATCGTAAAAATTGTGCTTATCATTAAATCCATGGTCAAAATATTGTTGACCGTGATCAGAAGAAAACACAATGAGCGTCTGCTCTCGTATACCTTGCTGATCGATCCATTCAATCAATCGACCGATTTGTGCATCACAGTAGGATGCTAGACTATAATACAATTTTCGCACACGATCGATCGCTTCTGCGAGGGATAACTCGCGTCCACGGTTGTAATCACGGGGAAGAACACCGTGTTCCAGCGCCTCTGGATCGTCAAGGGATTGTTGACCATGCAAGGTTCGGCTAATTCCCATCAGACCTAGTAGAACCTTCATTTGTTGCGGGAATTGATCGATTTCCCCATCGGTGTAATGAATCGGAGGCAAGGTTACATCATCGTATCTTTGTGCCCATTCCCCAGGAGGATCGATCGGTGCATGAGGACTAACTAGCGAGCAGTGCGCGAAGAAGGGTTGTTCACCTTGATTCCTATGAAGTACATTCGCAATTTCTTCGATGGTTTTATCAATAATGAAAGCATCCAAACAATGTTGTTCTGGCAATGAATTCGGGTATGCAGTGACTCGTGAATAACCAAGAGGACGAATGTAACTCGCATAAGCGTCATTCGCATCGATCCCCTTCTCTGTCACCACGTGTACGCTGTCAAAGGAAGACGGGATCGGACCAAAATGAGTTTTCCCCACCATAATATTCGTGTACCCTCGTTCCTTGAGCAGATCAGGAAATACAGGCAAATAATGATGACGTTCAAACCCATTCTCAATACAACCATGAATAGGTACATGCACGCCGGTTAATAAACTGCAACGTGCAGGAGAACAGACCGGTGAAGACGTATGTGCATTCGTAAACAACACGCCTTCCCGGGCCAGACGGTCCAAATGTGGTGATATGGCAAAGCTGCTGCCCATGCAAGACAATGTATCACATCGTTGTGTGTCCGTCGTAATCAATAAAATATTGGGTTTCATCATCTCAGGCATTAATCCTTTCATAGTCCATATGCTCATACTATGAAGGTTTAACATCAACTGTAAAGTTGCAATTTACCAGTAAGGTTGAAATAATCCGCTGTGGTTGGATTTTCAATTAACCAAATTCCTTCAAGTCATACATGGCCATGTAATAAGGATGTTCAGCATCAAAGTGGGTCAATTCCCTCGGATTGTCCACTCTTCCCACACTTCGACAACCACTGCCCAAATCACCCGTGGCCATGTCACCTAAATCCGCTCTGCATTTTTGTGCATATTGCTCAATCTCTCGTACAATTTCAGGGTGATCTTGATATACATTCGTCGTTTCCCCAATGTCTTGCTGTAGATTGTATAATTCTTGAACAACGTCTTGATTTTTACGAAAATGTAGTTTCCATGCCCCCACTCGTACCGCTTCCAAGTGGTTCATCCGATAATAAAAGAATGCTTCGTGTGGTGAAACAGCACCCGGTTCACCGAACATCAGTGAACTGATGTTATGACCATCAATCATCCGATCTTCCGGAATATTCGCACCTGCAAGATGACTGAACGTCGGCAAGAAATCGATTGAACTCACGACCTCATCACAGATTGTATTTGCTGGAATGGTGCCTGGCCAATACATAATACAAGGCACACGCATGCCCCCTTCCCAAGTCGTCCCTTTCTTACCGCGAAGCGGACCGCTGCTTACGCCTGTGTCATTGCGAGAACCGTTGTCCGACGTAAAGACGATGAGTGTATTTTTTTCCAACCCCAGATGCCGTAACTCATTGAGCAGAACACCCGTCGTCCAATCTATGCATTCCACCGCCGCACCGTAAGAACCATTCTGTGATTGTTGCTTGAACCGTTCGGGCACATAAAGGGGAACATGAACATACATATGCGCTAAATAAAGGAAGAATGGCTGGTCTTTATGTTGTCTTATAAAGCGAACCGATTGTTCGACATAACGCTCCGTCAATGAAGTTTGGTCCGGTTGTTGCTGTAGGACTTCATTATTCAACATTAAAGGTAACGGAGGGCAATTTCTCTTTCTCAAGCCTACTTGTCTCCCCATATCATTGCTATAGGGGAGGCCATAATAATGATCAAACCCATGATTTGTAGGCAGAAATTGCGGTTGATCGCCACAGTGCCACTTGCCAACAAGCATGGTGGCGTATCCTTGTTGTTGAAGTCCTTTGGCAATCGTATGTTCCTGCGGATTCAAGCCAAGGCCTTGACCAGGGAAAAGTACCCCCCTGCCATCAAAATCGCCAAAACCAATTCGTCTTGGATAACATCCTGTCATCATGGCGCCACGGGATGGGGAACACACAGGAGAAGCCATATAGAAGTTCGTAAAACGGATGCCCTCTTCAGCCATGCGGTCCAGCGTAGGTGTTCTGTGGACTGTGGAACCGTAGCAACCTAAATCTCCGTATCCGAGGTCATCGCAATTAATGAGAATGATATTGGGCTTTGTACTTGACATGAATAGCACTCCTTTATAATTTATTGATTCGTATTATAAGGGAAATTCATAAAAATTTACACGTGTTCATTCTCCCTAGACGAAATCATTTGTGCTAGACTACATTTAGAAGTTCAATTAAACGTTGGAGGGGTCCCCATGAAAAAAGCGCATGAGATCGACTACAAAATTTATGGCGATGATATGCAATTCGTCGAGATCGAATTAGATCCGCTGGAAAGCGTAGTTGCCGAAGCTGGAAGCATGATGATGATGGAAGACCGCATACAGATGGAGACTGTCTTCGGAGATGGAAACCAATCGCAAGGATTTATGGGCAAACTTCTTGGCGCTGGCAAACGTCTATTAACAGGAGAAAGTTTATTCATAACGGTATATACAAACCAAGGCACGGATAAACGAAAAGTATGCTTTGCAGCACCTTACCCCGGGAAAATTATCCCCCTTGATTTATCACAGCACGAAGGTAAAATCATCTGCCAGAAAGATTCGTTCTTGAGTGCGGCCAAAGGCGTCTCCATCGGCATTGAATTTCAGCGGAAGATCGGGGCCGGCTTGTTCGGTGGCGAAGGATTTATTATGCAGAAGCTCGAAGGTGACGGCATGATCTTCGTTCATGCCGGAGGCACATTGATGCAAAAAAACTTGATGCCTGGAGAAGTCATTCGTGTTGATACGGGTTGTCTTGTGGCGATGACACAACAAGTTGAATACGATATTGAATTCGTAGGCGGGGTCAAGACGATGTTGTTCGGCGGAGAAGGATTATTCTTCGCAACGTTACGCGGGCCTGGAACGGTATGGTTGCAATCGTTACCTTTCAGCCGATTGGCCGATCGCATCGTATCCGCAAGCGGTTTAACATCCCAACGCAAAGATGAAGGCAGTCTGTTGGGCGGCTTGGGCCGCATGCTTGATGGCGATAATCGTTAAATGAATCCTGTTTATAAAAATAAGCGCGCGACAAAAGATGTCTCGCGCTTACCAATCTAACAATTACCACTCTGCTATGCTTCCATCTTCATGACGCCACACCGGACTGCGCCAACGATGACCGACCTTGGCCGCCTCCCGGACTTTGTTCTCATCAATTTCTATCCCAAGACCCGGTTTATCCAATTTCATCACATAGCCATCCGCATAATTAAAAATAGCGGGATCCGCTAAATAATCAAGCAAATCGGAGCCTTGGTTATAATGAATACCTAGACTTTGTTCCTGAATGAATGCATTCGGTGTGCAGAAATCGAGTTGCAAAGAAGAAGCTAATGCAATCGGCCCCAACGGACAATGCGGTGCTATCGCCACATCGTAAGCTTCCGCCATTGCTGCAATCTTACGAACTTCCCAGATTCCGCCGGCATGACTTAAATCAGGCTGAATAATGTCCGCATACCCTTGAGCAAGCAATTGTTTGAATCCCCAACGCGTATACATTCTTTCGCCGGTTGCAATCGGCACCGAGGTGTGTTTGGAAATTTCAGCGAGTGCTTCATTATTTTCCGGTAATACAGGTTCTTCAATAAACATTGGTTTATAAGGCTCGAGTTCTTTCACAAGCACCTTCGCCATCGCTTTATGAACCCTGCCGTGAAAATCAATACCGATCCCGATATCGTACCCGACCGCTTCTCTGATGGCCGCGATCCGCTCAACAGCCATTTCTACCTTGCGATTGGAATCGATCCAATCGAGTTCTTCTGTACCGTTCATCTTTAACGCTCGATAACCTGCTTGCACTTTCTCTTTCGCTGCAGCGGCTGTGTCTGAAGGACGATCGCCGCCGATCCAGACATACACCTTCATTTTGTTGCGAACGGCACCTCCAAGTAACTCATAAACAGGCACTTGCAGTCTTTTTCCTTTAATGTCCCACAGCGCTTGTTCAATGCCCGAGATGGCACTCGTCAAAATGGGGCCGCCGCGATAAAATCCACCGCGGTACATCACCTGCCACAAATCTTCAATATTCCCTGCTTCCTTGCCAATTAAATAATCACTCATCTCATCGAGTGCGGTGGCTACTGTATCGGCTCTGCCTTCTACAACAGGCTCCCCCCAGCCCACAAGACCGTCTTCTGTGGTGACTTTAAGAAATAACCAACGTGGAGGAACTTTGAACCATTCCATGGATCGGATTTTCATTGGATGACCATCTCCATATTCATATGATGAATTTATTATTTACAAAAATATATCATATGAATTTACTCTCGTCCATCATATCTTGAATGTGCATTCGCATCAGTTCACGCGCTTGATTCGCATTCCGCTGCTTGACCGCATGACTTATGAGTTCATGGTAAGATACAGCACGTTCGTTCATTCTAGGCATACGCATTGTGATTCTCCGACTGTCGAGTAACAGATCATTAATCAGCTCTAGCATGTTCAACATGACTTCATTCCCCGCTGCTTTGGCGATGAGAGCGTGAAACGCCAAATCTTCTTCAAGAAATTCATCGCCCCTGCGCACTTTGGTTCTCATCCCATCCACATTAAGCAGCAGCGCTTGAATGACTTCCTCAGTGCCATGTTCAGCCGCCAACGCCGAGAGTTCAGGTTCAATCATCAATCGTGCTTCGGTCAGTTGTTTCCACGTGGCCCGCTCTAGAAATTTCAAATGAACGTCTACATTGTTCGTCGGGAGGTCTTGCATGATGAACGTGCCCCGACCTTGCTCAGTAGATACAATTTTCTGTTTACTTAATATTCTGATCGCTTCCCGAACGGACGACAAACCGACGCCAAGCTCAATTGACAATTGCTCAATCGTAGGAATCTGTTCTCCAGGTTTCCAGATCCCCTCTTCAATTCTGCGTTTTAACGTGTCATATACTTTCTCATAGGTCAACTTTCTCATGGGAGCTCACCTTCTTTATGCACAATGATTGTAACCACTTATAGAATACGATAACATGGAAGACACGAAGAAGCACGAGCCATTGTACGGTCATGTTCAACACGAAAGGACTATGATTTTCATGACACTCATTAAAAACTTAATGGTTGGAGACGATTTTGTCGGATTTTATTTGGTACGAGAGCTGGAAGTCAAACAGACGAATGCTTCCCCACCGAAAGATTATTTTGACATTGTCTTGTCCGATGCCAGCGGCCAGATGCCTGCAAAATATTGGGAAGTCAGCACAACTGACAAAGAAACCGTCAAACCCCTTGTGCTCGTTAAAGTTCAGGGTCAGGTTATTTCGTATCGTGAGAAACCACAGATCAAAATTCAGCGCATTCGCAAAGCTGCCGCAGAGGACGACGTTACGCTATCGGATTTTATTCTTACTGCTCCTATTCCTTCCCATCAGCTTGTGACTACATTGAAGGAAGCCGTTCAGAGCATTAGCGACACACGAATTCGAGAAATTGTCCAATTTTGTTTTTTGAAAGTTGAATCTCGTCTGCTGGATGCGCCTGCTGCCAAATCGCACCACCACGCGTATTATGGAGGATTGGCGTACCATATTACGAGAATGTTAGAACTCGGTGAGTTTGTTTGCCGACAGCGACCTTTCTTAAACCCTGATTTGATCAAAGCCGGCATCTTATTGCATGACATCGCCAAACCTAGTGAGATGGATTCAACACTCGGCATCGTCACCGATTATAGCGTCCAAGGGAAACTGATCGGGCACATCTCCATGGTGTCGAGTTGGATCACGGAAGCAGCCATCCACTTAGGGATCGAACTCTCTGCGGAAGTCGTAACTGTGTTGCAGCATCTCGTTCTCGCTCATCATAACCTTGGTGAGTGGGGAAGTCCCGTCCAGCCCCAGATTGCAGAAGCGGTTGCTTTACATTTCATAGATCAATTGGATGCCAAATTACAGATGGTGGAGGACGCGGTATCCGGCTTAGGAGAACATGACCGATGGACTTCGGCAATTCGAGCCTTGGAGAATAAATCGATCTATCGCCCGCTCACCTTGGAATGAGCGTAATGCTATGATACATCAGTTCCATCTATTGGAAAAACAAGCGTTACCGTCGTGCCTTTGCCTAGAACACTGTGGAACTTGATCGACCCTCTCATAGAAGACACCAAATAATTGACCACCATCAGGCCAAGTCCTGTTCCCTTGGCCCCTTTGGTACTGTAGTAGGACTCACCAAGCCTCTCCAATTGATGATTTGACATACCCACCCCCGTGTCTTGTATACAGATGGATAACCTACCAACTTCTTCGGAGGTAGCGATCGTTAAGTCTCCACCATGCGGCATGGCTTCGATTGAATTTTTACAGATATTCACCAAAATTTGCTTTAGAATTGCTGGGTCAGCGTTCATTCGCGAATGTGCGGTGCGGATGATAATGTTTACTTGATTCATGTTTGCGAATGGAACCAGCATCTCCTTAAGTTGTTGTAAAAAATGAGCACAATCGATTTCGACCATACCCGTTGAGTTTTGCTTACTAAAACTTAAATAATTGTTAATGATCGTATCGGCATGACGGGTCTCTTTGAGCGCAATTTCAATGTACCTCTTTTTGTCTTCCATCGTTTCTTTGTCATTCAACAATTGTAAAAACCCCCTGATCACAGTGAGGGGATTGCGAATTTCGTGGGCAATGGATACCGCCATCGCGTTGGCTGTGTCCGTTTTTTCAGCAATAATGAGTTGTTGATACAATTTCTTGTAATTAAACATCGTCTCAAGTCCAAAAGTTAGCACCAGAATGCCCGCCATATTAACGGATGTGATGACAATCCAATGCATGGTGGTTAATGGAAGATGATTCATGTTTTGTAGAATAAAAAGCCCTATAAAACAAGTCATTAACATCAACACAGAAGCACATGCCATTCGCCGCGGTGTATTGTATGAAAGAAATCGCTTAGAAAAAAATGAAAATGAAAAAATGATTCCCGCTAACATGATGCCCGAATAAATGCCAACACCACCTATCAACAGACGATTGAACAATAAAATGACCGCCAACACGAGGCTAACTTTCCACCCACCATAAAGCGTTCCAATCAATAAGGGAACCGAACGCATATCGATAATGACTCCAGCTGTGACATGAACAGGTGACCACATAATGTATGTGACACACACTCCACAGAATACGATCAACGCATAAAATAAATTACTTCTAAACTTATTGCGAAGATAAACAACCTGAAATATGTACAAAGAGAAAAATAAGAATAATAGATTCATAAACAATCCTTCAATAATGTGTTGCATTCTCTCACACCCTCTATACATGATCAACAAAAAAAAGAAGGGGTTGCCCCCTTCTAATTCTTATGAACATTTACTGTATCCGCAATTTGTACAAGTTTTGCAACCTTCGCTATTCATCAGTGAAGCGGAACCGCACCCTGGACATAAATCGGATGAAGTCTTTTCGCTAGAATGGACAGGTGCTATGGCATCGGCATGAGGCACAACGCTCATATGTTGCGTATCATCTTCTTGAGATGTATGAGTCTCTATCGCTTTCGCAACAGCATCCGCGATCGATTCTACTCGGTTTGGACCGAATCCGACGGCACCAGAACCGCCAATCCCCTTGAGATGTTTAATCAACAACGCCGTCTTGTTCCCATGATCTCCGTAGCGAAGGAATAACGAAATTACACGACCCAGCGCCTCAGACATTGCAAATACGTCAGAACCGGCTTTACCCACATTCAAGAAAATTTCACTAGGCGCCCCATTCGCATCATTGATTGTAATATAGGCAATCCCGAATGGTGTGTTGAATTTGTATGTCGCGCCACGCAAAACTTGCGGTCGGCTGCGATACTGTTTGTCAAAAACATCCTTCTGCTCAGGTGTGGCGGTTATTGGCAACGAAGTCGTTAACGATTCCAATACGGTCGAATCATGACCCTCATTGCTGACAGGTGCTACATCTGCTTTCTTCTCTTCCTTCGTTGTGCTCAACACCTGCACATCTCGACTGCCGTCTCGGTATATCGTTACACCTTTGCAACCCAATTCAAAGGCCAATTCATAAAGTTCTTTCGTCTCTTCAACCGTAAAATCTGAAGGGCAGTTGGCGGTCTTTGAGATCGAACTGTCTACCCATTTTTGAATCGTCGCTTGAACACGAATATGATCTTTCGCCGATAAGTCCATCGAGGTGACAAACCACAGCGGTAGATCTTGGCCGGGGTTGCGGTCCTTCCACTCTTGTGCAATCGGCACCAATTGTTTATCAAACCCCAGACGACTCTGCCGAAAATACTCAAAAGCAAAGTACGGCTCAATGCCCGTAGATGTTCCAACCATCGTTCCCGTACTTCCTGTTGGTGCTTGCGTAATGACCGTTACGTTACGCATGCCGTATTTCTTAATCGAAGCACCCACTTCAGGATAATCATTGACCATCACTTTCATAAAGCCACTCTTCATAAACTTGTCGTATACATAATGTTTGAATGAGCCTTTCTCCCCTGCAATTTCTGCTGAAGAGATATACGCTTCCTTCGCCATAAACCCATAAAGCTTGTCCAAAAATACTAAGGATTCGGGGCTGCCATAACGCACTTCAAGTTTAATCATCAACTCCGCTAAACCCATCGTGCCGAGCCCAACACGGCGCTCGCCTTGTTGATTTTCCCGGTTTTCCTCAAAATGATAAGGTGTTTTATCAATAACGTTATCTAGAAACCGAACCGAGTAGCGGACCGTCTTCGCCAAATCATCCCATGCCACATCATGCTTATCTTCATCATAAAATTTGGACAGGTTTATGGCTGACAGGTTACATACGCCCCACGCAGGCAATCCTTGTTCACCGCAAGGGTTCGTGCAAATAATCGGATTAAAATACCACGAATTTGACATTTGGTTGTAGTATTCCATAAATACGACACCCGGCTCGGCTGATTTCCATGCGGATTCGATAATCGTATGCCAAATTTCCCTGGCCTTCACGGTCCGGAACAACCTCACCGGTTTACCGGATGCCTTCCATTTCGCAAGATCTCCGTCCCAAAGTTTGTCATAATCAGCATCTTTCGTGTCAGGGAATACAAGTTCCCAATCCAAATCTTCTTTCACTGCCTTCATGAAACTGTTGCTCACGCAAACAGATAGATTTGCATTCGTAACTTGGCCCATGGTCTGTTTTACCGTAATAAAATCAAGTACATCCGGATGCCAGTCGTTGATCATGAGCATCAACGCACCTCTGCGGCTACCTCCCTGTTCGATGAGGCCTGTCGTGTAACTGAAAAGTCCACCCCATGAGACAGCACCGCTAGAGGAACCGCTTACGCCTGACACAATCGAGCGACGCGGCCGTAACGTGGATAGATTAATGCCGACACCGCCGCCGCGAGACATAATTTCCGTCATTTCTGACAGTGTGGACATAATACCTCCCCGACTGTCGTGAGGTGAAGGGATAACATAGCAATTGAAAAGTGTCAGTTCATCGCTTGCACCGGCACCTGCGGCAATACGCCCGCCGGGAACTAACTTCCAATCGTCAAGGATGTAACGGAATTTCTCGGCCCATTCTTGTTGTTTCGCTGGTGCTTCGACGGATGCCATGGCGTTCGCAAGACGATCCCACAATTCTTCAGGGGTCTTCTCTAGGGTAAGTGTTATTTTTTCTACCATCGTTTCGACAACTTGACCCGAGCGTGTCCGCACGGTCACCTTGTTACCTTCCCTTGCAATCACTTCACCGACTTCCTTCGCAGGGAATTTCGGATCGTCTTTCGTAAGTGCAAGCACCACATCCCCCACTTTGGTGTTGTTATAATCAGGGTCTTTGCGCGCATATCGGTCTAGAAAGATTTTCTCACTTAAGCCGTCTAATTTTACTTTTTGTTCTGTTTTCAAGGAATACCCTCCCTAAAATAATGAAACACAACATTGTGGAATCTTCAATTACATTACTATATATTGTGTATGTTGTCCATTATACAGCACAATATATTGTATATCTACATTTTTTTCAGAAGATGACGCTTGATATAGAAAGAAATATCGTGTTAAGTTAAGGATGACTACCGAATAGAGGGAGACCTGCATAATGGGAACTTACGTTTGGGACGGAGAGCAACTTATTCAACGCGAACATGCTGTAGTTGACATAGAAGACCGCGGGTACACATTCGGTGACGGAATATATGAAGTGTTTCGCATCTATGATGGTCAAATATTCGCGGAGTCGTTGCATTGGGAACGGTATTTTCGCAGTGCCCTAGCGATTCGACTGCAACTGCCTTGGACAGCGGAACAACTTAGTCATGGCGTACACAATCTCATTCGAGCAAACACACTAAAAGAAGGTATCGTCTATTTACAAACGACAAGGGGCGTATCGCCGCGTAATCATAGCTTTCCAAGTGAACAAGTTCGTCCTGCACTCATTGCGTTTACGAAAACTCTCTTACGACCCATCGAACAGATGGACCGTGGCGAACGCATCATCACACATCCTGATGAACGATGGTTGCGTTGTGATATCAAAAGTTTAAATTTATTGCCGAACGTCATTGCCAAACAGGCAGCTTCTGAAGTAGCCGCCTTCGAGGCCGTGTTGCATCGCGACGAGATCATTACGGAAGGAAGTTCATCGAATATTGCTATTGTAAAGAACGGATGTATCATGACTCACCCTGCGAATCATCTTATTCTGCACGGAATTACAAGAGCCCTTGTTATCCAGTTGGCTAACCAACAGCGCATTCAACTGAAAGAAGAAGCATTCACAGTGAACGACCTTGTACAGGCGGATGAAGCTTTCTTAATGAGCACAACCTCAGAAATCATGCCCATCATTCAAGTGAACGAGCAAATTATAGGCTGCGGAATACCCGGACCTCTCACGAGAACATTGCAGTCGGCGTGGGCGTTATTGTTGCCCCTATAGCAATCAAGGCGCCCCATCTGCTTTAACGCCTCAAGTTCCATAGAATACTACTGTATTTTTCTTGAGCCAGTCGAACAGCCTCATTATGTTCAGACCTCGTTAATTCGCTGTGCTCAAAAGTGACGCCAAGTGCGGTTGACCAACCCCTAGTGAATGCTTGCTCCACATCTTCTGCATGAACCGAATGCAAACCGAGCGAGTTGCGCAAGGCATTGATTGCGGTCGCACGCTTAGCGAATAACTTTTGCATACGTACACGCTGTTCATCCGTTCGAAACCGCAAGAGCGAGAAAAGTTGTTCAATGTTAAGATCCAACAAAATTGAACCGTGTTGTAGCACCGCACCTCTGTGCCTCCATTGTGCACTACCCGCAACCTTCAGCCCGTTAACGACGAGTTCATACCAAGAGGGCGAATCGAAACATGCAGCAGAGCTGAGGGACGCCGACTGCTTTGAATTTTTCTCTCCATCTTGTGAAACCATTGACGCCTGCAGTCCTAACGCCTCAAATCCAAGCAACATCCCTTCACTGAGCACCCGATACGATTCAGTTACTGATTTTGGCAACTCGGCGTAATTCTCCGGGACGATAATGGCGTAAGTCAACTCATGGTCATGCAGGACACTTCTTCCACCTGTTGGACGCCTTACGAAGCCTAAATTACGCTCTTTAACCTTCGCAAGATCCACTTCAATCTCCGCTTTTTGAAAGTATCCGATCGAGAGTGTTGCAGGATTCCAACCATAAAACCGCAATGTCGGTGGTGACGTGCCCGCCCCAACAGATAACATAATCGCCTCGTCGACCGCCATATTATAGTCAGGTGTGCAAGCCCCAGACCGTATTAATCGCCATTTTGTCATCACCGTAACTCACCCCATCCTATTTTATCATCTGTATCATCCAAGTGGCCAAACCTCGCAGCAATTAAAGAGTTATGAACCATGGTTAATCCGTGCATACTAGATTGTAACCGTGTACACATTGTAAGGAGAAGGGTTGAGAACGTCAATGTTGTTTGATTATGTGTCACTTACCTTCGAACGAACATGGCTTGAAGATTTGGAGAAACGCGTGGCGAATAATGGACCTTGGGATCCATATACGTTCTATCAGCTTTCCATGGAAGCTGAGCAATCCCGTATGATAAGAAGTTTTGATCAATTGCAATGTTTGCGCCATTTGCCCAACCTTCAGCCGCTTCCTCACCAACTCGATGCCACAAGACGTGTTCTTCACGACATGCGAGGTCGCGCCATTCTTGCTGATGAAGTCGGTCTAGGTAAGACCATAGAAGCAGGGCTTATTCTTAAAGAATATATCGTGCGAGGTCTTGTGAAGAAAGTCATCATCTTAGTCCCGGCTTCACTCGTCTTACAATGGGTGCGAGAGTTGAATGGAAAGTTCGGGATCCGCGCAGTCGCACAAAAAAAATCGTACATGTGGGAATCCTACGATATCATTGTCGCTTCCATGGATACTGCGAAGCGGGACCCTCATCGCGAGATGATCCATTCCGTAGACTATGACATGCTGATTATTGATGAAGCGCACAAGCTGAAGAATAAAAAAACGGCGAACTACCAGTTCATCAATCAAATCCGAAAAAAATATTGTTTGTTGCTGACTGCGACCCCGATTCAGAATGATTTAGCAGAGCTCTACAACCTCATTACCTTACTGAAGCCGGGCCAATTGGGTGGACATCGTGCGTTTCAAGAAAACTTCGTAGCAGAACGAAGAGTTCCCAAGAACGAAGCCGCACTGCAATTTGAATTACAGAAAGTGATGATCCGAAACCGCCGTAGTGATGGAGGCGTGCATTTCACCCAACGACACGTGCAGAACATCATGCTTGTCCTGTCTCCTGAAGAAAAAGCGCTTTATGACGGTGTCACATCATTCGTGAAACAACGATACAGTGAAGCCCGAGGCGATATGGGAAGTGTGTTGCCACTTCTTACGTTACAACGTGAAGTTTGCTCTTCCCGGGATGCTGTTTTTATTACTTTGGTTCATTTGTTCAAAAAACTCGAAGATGATTCCCCGCTTCGAGCACAAATATGGGAACTGGTAGAACGAATTCGTGGTATTACGGCCAATTCCAAGGCTGAAAAAATGATGGAGATTATTCAGAATATTCATCATAAAATCATTATTTTCACAGAATATCGTGCCACGCAAGAATATTTGCTGAATTACTTAAAATCAAAAAATATTAGTGCCGTTCCCTACCGCGGCGGAATGAATCGCGGCAAGAAAGACTGGATGATGGATTTATTCCGTAATCGTGCGCAAGTCATGGTTGCAACTGAGGCAGGCGGGGAAGGCATCAATCTTCAATTTTGCCACCACATTATCAATTTTGATTTGCCTTGGAATCCGATGCGAATTGAACAACGAATTGGACGCGTACATCGCTTAGGGCAGACCGAAGACGTGCACATCCACAATCTTTCTACATATGGGACGATCGAAGAGCACATCTTGCATCTGTTGCACGAGAAAATAAACATGTTTCAAATGGTCATTGGCGAATTGGACACCATTGTGGAACGCTTTGAAAAGAATGAACAATCGATCGAGCAAAATTTACACAAAATCATTCTAGAATCCAAAGATGATGCACAACTGCGAGAGAAAATGAATCAATTAGGGGACGTCTTCATCCATCATGAACCGGGAGCCACACTGTGAACGCGAATGAAATCCAAAAATATGTGATGCGATACCTTGAAGCCACAGATTGTTTGATCTCAGAGAAAACAACATCTCATCTCACGGTTCGTCTTTCGCCTCAAGCGGACAAAGAATTAATGAATCGACCTTACTACTGGAGCTTTGTTGAGAATACCGCTGCCCAACCGCAGACGATGTCAATGATGCTCGCCTTCGATGACACCGTAACGCCACCGGATACACGAATACCATTCGACGTGTTGACATATGGCAGCAACAGACTTGAACAAATTTTTAAAGCCGTACAGTCCAAAGGTCGATTCGTCCAGATGTATGAGGATCTCGGCAATTTCCGTGGCAGGGAGCGCTCCCTGTTTCACACTTGGATGGTTGTGAATTATAAGATCGAATTTATTTGTGATATGAAAAGAGATGAGTTGCATTCCTTGGGGATTTCACTCGTGACTGGCAAAATAGTTGATGATTTTTATGACCGCCTGAACTCACTGCCTCTTACTCCGCGCATGCCAGAGAACACTGTGTTGGAACGTTGTCGGTGGTCGGTAACCCGTGCTGCAACGCATCTTGAACAATATGTAGAACGTGAAATTCGCAATTACGATCATACATGGGCCGCTGAAGCAAAAGAACGACTGGATGATGAGCTAGCACGCGTGGATGAGTACTATGCGGAGTACATAGAGTCGGCTGAACCGGAGCATCGTGAAGCCATTGCTAGTCAATACGAGGATCGCAGGCGTGAAATTTTTTGGCAATACAATCCTCGCATTTCTATTCAAGTGCTTAACACTGGAATTTTTCAACTGTGCGTCGACAAGTCCATGCAAAACTTCTTATCTTTTGCGGACAAATAAAGACAGTCTTCGCGTAGCAGATAGAATACAATCTTCCTGATGCCTGTCTAGGTCCAAAAACAGCAAGGAGGATTCATGATGCGGTGGGTAACTTTATGGTTAAGCTTTGTGTTTGGTGTATCTCTTCCCATGACAACGGTCTCTCCTGTGCCGGAACGAATAACTGTGGATCAACAGATTGAACAGTGGGTGTCAGAGTTATCACAAGAAGAACAATTCCATGACTGGAACCAAGCCCAATGGGTAAAAACCCCCCTCGGACCCCGTCCGAATGTTTGGTACATTCAAATCAAGGACGAAAGGAGTATCAAAGGGTATCTCATCGTTGCGCTAGCGAACGATCGCTGGCGGCTGTTGGAATATGGATTGGGCGAACTTCCATTATATGCGCCGTCCTTTGAGCCTACAGGAACCCGACAATCGGTCAAGGAACGACTTTATTTGGATGCGTTGCACAGTGTTTGGAGAGTAACCGAAAACAAAACCAATCGCTACATTGACGCGAAAACAGGTACCATATTACCAATCGATGATCAAGACGTGAAGAGTCAATCAACAGTTCCGGTTCATTACACGAAAGCATCCGGGATGCTTTCTCCTCTGCCGTTCTCAATCCACACCTTACATGATGTCGTGGATCCTTATATGAATATAACATGGCTCAATGTTACATCATCCAACGTGAAAAACTGGAACGATTTCAAAAAGATATTGAACGATAGGAAAGGAAAGTTAGTCTACGAGGCCGTATTGTGGAATGGGCGACTGATGACACCGTTAGGTGTTGCGGGTTATCATTGGTGGACGACAAAATATCCAACTCCCCATCTTATGCAATTTGTTGCGATAGAACAGGAAGGATTGCGTTACTTTCCCTTGGAACAACTGATTTTAACCGGTACTTTCCATTAGTGTTTAGAATGTTTCTCTTTACGAAATAACAGAAGTAACGCCATCGGAATCAACCCGAACCAGCGGATATGCCATGGCTCGCGCCGATTTTTGCGCGTCAAACGTAGTTGTTTGCGTTGTTCGTGAGGTGTATCCATATATTGGACGACA
The DNA here is from genome assembly GCA_044353165.1 of Paenibacillus sp. Taxonomy (GTDB): domain Bacteria; phylum Bacillota; class Bacilli; order Paenibacillales; family YIM-B00363; genus JBILCM01. Next base: position 14,012 of record JBILCM010000008.1, on the reverse strand, counting down.
CGCTGTGTAATATATTTCACAATATCTTCACCAGAAGCCAAATGGAGCCCCTCCTTTATCTCCATTTAGTTTTACCGAAGTAGCTACGTTCTAAACCTTTAAATCTCGTGATCCAGCTGGATCGGAACAGCCCTAGTGTCGGTATACGGTTGGTACACATATCTTCGGTCTAACTTGAGTAAGTTTTTCGATCCGCGTTTTCGGATGAGTACATGTTGATCATCCCAAGCGACAACAATGCCTCTTACATCATTGTCAGGATTCGCATCACGCACAATTCTGAGTAAGGTGCTATCTAAGCGGTACTGATTGAATTGATCATCTGTTAATTCGCGAGACAAATATATCACTCCATCTACAGAAAAACCCAGCTGTTACGCTGGGAATTTGATTTTAGTTTTCATTAAACGGCATACAATTATCCAACATGTTCTTTCGAGTCATTGTGCTGATTTTCAAACCAATAATCCAAGACTTTCGCAGACATGACGCGATGGACTAAATAATCCGTTTGTTGCGATGTAAAATGAGCTTTCCAATCAAACTCGCAATCTTGACATATTCGAACCAAGGTCAGCAACTCTGACCAAGCTACATAACGTTTATACCAAAAAAATTGAGGGTGTTCTACCATGTAGGGGTATAGATCATCGAATTCTGTGTGTTTGCAATCGACAGTTCGTTCAAAATGCAACTTGGCTTCTAACAACTTTCCCTCCAAATAGTCTGAACTTAACGGTTGAGTTTCCATCGATACCCGCCTCTCTGGATCTTTATTCTCATTATAAATCAAGATGCTTCGTGAGAAAAGAGAAAGACTTAGTGAAAAATGATACCAATCAAGGCAATTCTTCTGTGAAGATAACCTTACCTGATGATAACGAAGAAATCTTAGCCAATGATACGTATTTAACACCCGCATCTCGCATCATCGCACCTCCGTGTTGGAATGTCTTCTCTATAACGATGCCAGCACCAACAAGTTGTGCACCAGAACGATGGATGATTTTCATTAAACCTTTGGCCGCATCGCCATTCGCAATGAAATCATCGACATAAAGAATGCGGTCATTGGGCGAAAGCACTTCTTTAGCCACCACAATTTCGGTAACGATACCTTTCGTAAATGATGGCACACGCTCCGCATACTGCTCACCTTGAATCATGGATGCTCTTAATCGACGGGCATACACCATGGGAACACCCATCTGCAATGCCGTTGCGAAAGCAATTGCGATCCCTGATGACTCGATGGTCAACACTTTGGTAATTTTTTCTTCTTGAAACTGTGTAGCGAACGCTTCGCCAATCTCAGAAACCAAGACAGGATCAACCGCATGATTTAAAAATCGATGCACATGGATCACTGTATCTGAAACAACGATGCCATCTTCTTGAATCCGTTGCCTTAATCGTTCCATAGTTCGCCTCAATTCTTAGGGCATGTTTTGTCCGCGATCATTTTGAATAAAATACCATAGAACATCCCAGGATTCAACTCAGAAAAATTGCAACCTTCTTGATTGTTCATGCGTTTAATGAATATATGAGTGGATTTCGTCTTTGTCGAAGCAAGTGTTTTTGGATTATAGTTAGAACAGACAAAAATGCGCAATCCATTTGCGACATAGATAGAGTGTGGATGATGATGAGGGGTAATCGATTGTTGTATTTTACGATAGGGTTCGCATTCGCGCTTATAATCATAGGTTGCGAAGCTCAAGTGAAAGAACCTATCCAAACTGTGGAAGACAGGGAACAACAGCCGCAAAATCAAACGAGCGTTAAGAATAATGACTCGAAAATTGCGGCGTCTGATCAAGTTGTGCCAGATTCCACACCACCCGTTGGAAAAGAGACGGAAGCGAAGAATGCGATTGAAGTTGCTTCGCCCCAAACAAAGGAAGTTTACACAAACAATGATGACCTTTATTGGAATGAAGATGACCGGGAATGGATGCAACAGGTTCTCCCTGAACAAGATGAACCTTCAACACGCTATGATGTACTCAGCGCGTTCGATCCTAACTTGTTACGATTAATGGGACTCACACTCGGACAATCTTCGCAGGATGTGTCCCAAAAATTCGGCTCCCCTGCGGAAACATTCGGACTTCCCGAAGATGACCTAGATGCATCCGTGCTTGTTTATCCCGGTTTTATGGTGGGCATCCTGAAAGAAAAAATTCTTTTCATAGAAGTCAACACGCGAAGTGTGAACCCCGGTCTGAATGGACTTCGCCTTGGTGACTCAAGCGAGGGGATCGCTGATTTGTTAGGTAATCCTGCTACGATTACTCCTTACTTGATTACCTACAAAAGTGAAGGAGCGATTCTAAAGTTGGATATTGACCCGCAAACCCAAAAAATACATTCCATGAAACTTTTCCCCGCAGAATAAATCCATCTTCCCCCTGCCGCAAGTACTATTGAGTTCAAAAAAAACATAAGTTGTATTATGTTTTGAACAGGCAGGGGGTTCCCCATGAAACGAACGGCTGCCACGTTACAGGTCGCATTCACGTATATAGGTACGGTGGTCGGTGCGGGTTTTGCTTCAGGCCAAGAAATTCTTCAATTTTTTACGAAATATGGCGATTTGGCGATGGTGACGATTTGGATCTCTACCTTCCTGTTCGTTTGGTTTGGCACCAAGATGATGCTGCTTTCCAATCAGATTGGAGCCAAAACCTACGGAGATGTGAATGTTCATCTGTTAGGTCCTAGAATCGGAACATGGTTCACCGGATTTCTCATGATTGAATTGCTTGGTGTTTCCATTGTCATGTTAGCGGGTGCAGGATCTGTATTTATGGAATATTGGCGCTTGCCGTTCTTACTAGGAAGCCTCGTTACTGTGTTCTGTGCATTTCTTGTGGTCCAACGCGGCATGAGGGGCATTATGTCTTTGAATGTCATCATCGTACCCTTCATGTTACTATTCACTTGTATTGTTGGTTTGCACAGTTGGCTTACTTTTCCTCTCAATGCTGGTGAATGGATGCAACAGTACAATGTGCAAGATTCTGTCCGTGCTTGGTTTGCTCCCATCCTCTACACGGCTTTCAATCTTGCTTCTGCTCAAGCTGTGCTCGTTCCGCTGGCCTCGTCCATAACGGATCGGACTGTCATTCGACGAGGCGGCATCATCGGCGGTTTGGGTCTGGGATTATTGTTGATTGCCGGGCACATATCACTTTCTACGAAATTGCCTGAGATTGTTCAATATGAAATTCCTATGGGAATTGTAGTAACGAGCATGGGAGTTGTCATGCAGCAGTTATTTATCGTTGCCGTATTTGCAGAAATATTCACTACGTTCGTTGCGAACGTGTTCGGCCTCTCCGTGCAATGCGCAAGATGGATGCAGTTCAGAACCCAGACGATTACTGTGGCCGTGCTCGCAATTTGTTTCTTGATCAGTTTTGTTGGGTTTAAGACGTTACTCTCTACGTTATATCCGCTCTTTGGCATTCTGAGTTTGGTCTGGTTCGGCATGTTGATGATTCACAAGCCGCAGCGTGGCTCCCAATCGTAGGAACAAAAAGAGTCCGCCAAGCAAATTGTAAACGAATCCAGACAATAAGTAACCATAATGGTAATATGGATACGCTTCACGATCACGAATGACGCCAACAGCATCAGCAAGTAAAAATAACAACCCTGCGACAAATACCCCCAGAAACAGAGTATCCAGTAACGTCCATCTGCTGAATGCTTGCAAGACGCTTCGATCATGACGAAACCACATGAGATAACCTACGTAGACAGCTACACAAGCAACCAACAATGCAACAAGAGCGGCAAGGATGGAAAGCATCACATATAAAACCATTAACAACATCCCCTTGAATAATTAGAATGAGCCCATCTGAGCGAGTTGGACCATCAGCCAGACGCATAGCAACAAAGCCGCTACTGAAGTGCCCATAAATAATGTGCGTAATGACATGTGGATGGGAAGGTGGACCGGATGAAGTAACACTTGTAAAGTTTTGGCTTGCCAACGTTTGATATGAGAACCATAACTCTCTTGGCGCAAATGTATTGTTCCAGTTTTGCCACCGACACGGTATGTGATTTTACGATTGTCGTCTCTTTTGGTCATAGTGCCTCCAAATATAACATTTTGAGTTGGCGTATAGCCTTATTTAAGGAATATTGCCGTTTGGCCTTCTCCCATGCAGCCCGAGACAATTCATATCGGAATGATGGATCGATAATCACTTGCTCTAGCGCATCTGACAAAGCATGAATATCATCTACAGGCACAAGCAACCCGTTAATTCCGTGTTCAATCTGTTCACTGATCCCGCCGGTATCCGTTCCGACAAGTGCTAAACATGACAGCGCGGCTTCCGCAAACACATTCCCGAATGCTTCCGCTCTTGAAGACAACACAAAAATGTCAAAGAAAGGCATCAATTCTTCAGGATGCAGCATATATCCATAAAAAATAATTTCATCATAAACATCCAAAGCACGGGCAAGTTCCTCTAGTTCCTCCCGCATCGGTCCGTCTCCAATCACATGCAACATGAATGGAATACCGCGTTTTTTAAGCATCGCACAAGCCTGAAACAAAACATCCAAACCTTTGGCTGGCACCAATCGACACATAGAGATGAGTTGCGGCACCGCATTCTCATGCGGCATAGGTTTGAATCGCTTCTCATCAAAGCCGTTGCGGGTCACGATAATTTTACTTGCATCTTGCACATACGGGGTCATGTATGTTTTGAAAGATTCCGATACGGTCATCAACCGATCAACAACCCATTCAAGTTCCCCGTACAAGGATGTTAAAAAACGTTCTTCAGGACCGCCTGACGCGATTCGTCCATTCAGTTGCAGTTCCTTCTCATAACTAGAATGTACGGTCGTCAAGACCGGAGTATTTGGAAATACGCGTTTCATCACCCACGCTGCAATCGGATGATGTGCGTGAATCAAATCGTATTGCTGCTGAATCCTCAGTCTTGTCCACCATTCATAGTCACGAATCGTCTGCACATATTTATCTACAATCGGATTCCCCTCATATTGCCGCCAATCGAACGTATGAAAAGTAACATCCATCGTACCTTTGCTTCTCACACGCTTAGGTATCGAAAACAAGTCCATTTGCCAACCCATTCGGGCAAAACGTTCCTGCACATAAGGCACCATCGATGAGACACCACCCGGCTGTTCCGGCGGAAAAAAAAGCGCCTGCAACACATTCACATGCGTCCCCTCCTATTGTTGGATGCGTTAGATGCTTAGTCTTAGAATACATGAAGAATCCTCGCTGAACAACAAACAGACATGATCAATAAAAAGAAAAAGAAGCCAACGAATGGAGTCGCGGCCTCATAAAAAAAATTCATCTTCATGCATCAATTCAATTGTTTTTTCAACTCAGAAACGAGTGCCGAATTCAGAACAATCTCGCGATGATAATTGGGATGAGTAACCTTCAGCCATACATCGCCGGAATAGTTTAGAAAATCGGCCTTCTGTGAATCGCTGAATGGAAAATGTAGATAATGTACCGACTGCGTATATTCTTTGTTTACCTCGTCATCATCTTCTCCTGGTTCATAAGAACTGACAAGATGTGTCCCGAATGTGAGGTGCACATGATCTTCGATCCCTACAACGGTTCGATTGAACGCTCGTAGCTGCTCCTGATCCGGAATCTCAATAAATAGTGTCATGGTGAGTTCATTGTTCAAGGGCAACAATTCATTGTAGACATCCAACATTTCATGAATGAATTCTTCATTCTCCATTCGTTCCGCATGCACCATCTCTTGAATCTGAAACCAGACCGTGAGTTGGTTTTCAAAAACGCCTGACATCCGCTCAGAAATGTTCACGCGCCGAATCTTCTTTGTTGCAATCACTTCTTGCATAAATTTTTGTCTTAGCCAAGCATATTGTTGATGCGGCAATACCTGCTCGCGTAAGATCGATGCCATCAACATCACTCCGCTTTCAAACGTTCCAGAATTTTCTTGAACGTATTCGCATGTGCTTTCTCTGACTTCGCCATCACTTCAAACCACTCTGCGATATCGTCAAATCCTTCGTCACGTGCATCTTTCGCAAATCCAGGATACATTTCGCTAAATTCGTATTCTTCACCAGCGATAGCTGATGCCAAATTTTGTTCTGTTGTACCAACAGGCATGTTCGTTACGGGATCTCCTGCACCGTGCTTAAGCAACATATCGAAGTGACCAAACGCGTGTGAAGTTTCTCCGTCACTGATCCGATGAAATGCTGCAGAAATATCCGCATGACCCTCAATATCCGCTTTCTTGGCAAAATAGATGTAACGTCGGTTGGCTTGCGATTCGCCGGCAAAAGCCGTCTTTAGATTGTTTAATGTTCTTTTGTTTGCTAATGAACTCATTGTAATCACTCCTTAATAATAATTATTATAATTTAAAAGTAATTATATTTTAAAATTTATATATTGTAAAGACCTTAATTATGTTCATGGTGTCAATACAACCGTGCACGTTCCTAAGACTTGTTCACCCCAAGCAAGTGATAGATGATCTCCATGCTTCAAAGCGCCAACGCCGTGTGGTGTTCCACTGAAGACAATGTCACCTTCGTCCAACCCAAAAGTTGCTCCAATGTCATCGACAATGGTTTGTACATCAAAAATCATCTGTGAAATATTCCCTAGCTGTACAATTTGATCGTTAATCATCAGGCTAAAGTCCTGTTGCATACACGATTGCAGATCGATGAACGGTTGGAAAGGCGTAAGCAACGCGGAATTGCGAAAACCTTTGGAACGTAGCCAAGGCAAACTTTTTCTTTTTAATGCAGTTTGTACATCCCGCAATGTAAGATCGATACCGAGCGCGAAGCTACCAATACATTCCTCAGCCCGCTTCCCAGCAACCCACCGACTATCGATGCGAAACACCCATTCCGCTTCGTAGTGTACTTCCCCGTGCTGAGCAGGAATATCAATGGTTTGTCCTTGCATGATCACCGCCGCATGCGTTGGTTTCATGAAAACAACTGGTGTTTGTGGCACTTCATTCCCTAATTCCTCGGCATGAAGACGGTAATTGCGCCCGATACAAAATATATTATGGATTGAATTCATCATAAACACTTCACTCGATTCTCAATAAATAATTTTATGAATCCAAAACTGCCGTTAGAAGATCATCAGTCAATGCAACAGGATATGTCTTCAATTTTTCTCCACTCACATTCAAACAATCACCGGTATTGCGGTCGAAGCACCAGTAATGGAGCGTGCATACGAACTGATCATCGTACGATTCAACCGTATATCCTGCATGGGGGCAAATTCTCGATATCAATGTATACGCTTCGCCTGTCTTGACCAAAAAATATGGATGATGTGCAATTTCAATCTCAGCAGGCAATGTTGGGAAATCACAAATTCGTCCGAGTTCAATTTTGTGCATGATCAATACTCCTTCTCCGGTGCTCATTTTTGATTACAACAAAGGTTGATTGCCAATCAAAATTTGTTGTCGATATTGCGCTGGCGTCATCCCGTGCTTTTTGCGAAACACCCGAAAAAAATAGGAATAACTGCCAAAGCCGCATGTTTCCGCAACTTTCTCCAGGCTCATCTGCGTGTAGCGAATGCGTTCCTCAGCTAATGAAAGTCTCGCCTGATGGGTATATTCGATGATAGGAACACCAAAAAACTCCTTAAACAAATGTACCGCACGAGAAACACTCAATTCAACGTGTGATGCAACATCTTCAATACGAATCGGGGATGTCAGATGCTCATCAATATAATTTTTCATCCGGATCGTAACGAATGCCTTTCCTTTGTGAGTGCCTTTCATTCGAACTGCACGGTCCAGACTCAGGCACAAAGCTTTAAGTAAATAACTCGTCATTTCTTGGTTTTCTTCTTGAAAACGACGTTTTTCAAGAATAATCGTCCGCCAAACCGAAAGTAAGCGTTCATCCAGCATAATATTCACTTTCTGTTTCCGCGGTTGGCGTTGCCACCATTCATGAATCCAGTCCCCTTTGCTTATGATGAAATAATCACCGCTAGCAATAGGGTGTCCGTCCCCCACTTCCAATGCATACGGGTCACCAGGTTTGTATAATAACAAATCTCCTGGCTCAATTGATTGCATTCGCCCTTCGGTGAGCGCCTTACACTTTCCTTCGGTTTGCAACCGAAATAAATAATGTTTGATCCCACTGGTGTGTGAGAGGCGAAACGGCTTATTGTGGAATGAATAACCGCAAGTCAACACAACACTATCAAGACGATTTTCACTTTGCTGAAGTTGGTGCATCGACCTTCCCTCCGACAACCATAGCAAAATTGTACATGTACTTTCATATTCTTCATTGGCATAGGAAAACCTTTTTCTTAAAATAAGATTAGTTTATTTTTACATTTTGAAATTGACTAGAAGGAGTTGTTAGCATTGGATAAAATCAGAGTCGCCGTGATCGGATGCGGAGCCATCTCGAAACATCGCCATATTCCTGAATATGCAGCGAATCCACACGTTGAGCTTGTTGCCTTCTGTGATCCTGTTCCCGGACGTGCACAGGCATATGCAGATCAACATGGTGGAGTGGCTTTCACGGATTACAAAAAAATGTTAGCGGACATCAAGCCAGATGCCGTAAGTGTTTGTACGCCGAATGCCTTGCACGCACCTGTATCGATTGATGCAGCGAATGCTGGCGCACACGTATTGGTAGAAAAACCGATGGCAACGAGTGATGCGGATGCGGCAGCGATGATTGAAGCTGCGCGTAATAAAGGCGTACATCTCATGGTAGGACACAATCAGCGTTTTATGCCTCCTCATGTGAAAGCGAAAGAATTATTGCAGCGCGGTGATCTGGGCAAAGTATTAACTTTCCGCACTTCATTCGGGCATCCTGGACCTGAAGGGTGGAGCGTCGATGGCGCAGGCAGTTGGTTTTTCCGCAAACCGGAAGCGGCTATGGGTGCCATGGGTGATTTGGGCGTACATAAGTCAGACTTGATTCGTTGGTTATTAGACGATGAAGTTGCACAAGTGTCCAGTTTCATCGATACACAGCATAAGAAGAATACGGACGTGGACGACAATGCTGTGGTGTTATTGCGCATGAAATCTGGTGCCATCGGTACGTTGACAGCCAGTTGGACATACTATCGTGGCGGAGACAACAGTACGATCCTGTGGTGTGAGAATGGTGTCATGAAGATCGGCACCGATCCAGCGGATCAGGTCATTGTAGAACTTCGAAGTGGGAATGTAGAGAAACATAAAGTGGGAGCTATGGCCACCAATACAAAACAAACCATTAGCGGGGTTATCGATGCGTTCGTAAACAGCATCGTGACGAAGACGCCTCCAAGCATTACGGGCGAAGAAGGACGCAAATCACTAGCCGTGATCTTAGCTGCGTTCGAGTCCAATCGGAATGGACAAACGGTACAACTATAATTTATGAAATAGGAGGCTACCTATACATCAGGTAGCCTCCTATTTCATTCATAAATTCGTTAACGTCCGAATGACCATGCGGGGTTGTGTCATCAGGCCTGCCTGCACAAGCGCATACGAATCCGAATAATGTTCTCCCTCGGTTATATAATGATCCGGTCCATATGCTTGCACAAGTGTTGGCACAAGGTGTAAAGGTCCGAACGTATTGCGGCGGGTTAAGACGAGTTGAACTTCGATGTCCTTCTGGGCAAGGACTTCAGTGGTAATATCTGCCTCATAAGGTTGCCACGCAATCACCTTCGCAGGTGAATTCGCAGACGACACTTTCACAGCCGCTCCAGCGAACTCGGAAAATAACAAGTGATAGGACACATTCTCTGAATCGTATGCTTTCATTTGTTCACCCGATATGTGATATGACAAAGTGCCGCTGTAAAAAGGCAATCCTTGACCCGCAATGTCTCCTGCGAACAGATGCATCGGGAGAAGATCGATCATTTTTTGTGTTCCTGACAAACGAACTCCGAATGACCCAATCAGATAGATCGCCTCGAGATCGACCCCTTGATGAAACTGCGTTTCGAGCTCAATGGTGTTCTCACCCATTTTCAAAGCGTCCAAGGGTATCGCGATTTTCTTGAATACTTGGTCAACCCAATAATCTGGTTTTTCAGGTTTGAGGATCAAGTGTCCATTGAGCGAAATCACATATCGTTCAGGCCGTTCAATTACAAGATGAATGGGTTCTTCAGGCAACGCTTGGACATGAAAACCAAAACGCAAGCGTAATTTCCCTAGCGGTTCGAAGTGATTCGGAGCGAATTGATTCGCAAACCAAGGTTGAATCATTTCACCGCCACGATAAGGCAAGCCCAATTGTTGACGAATGGCCTGATCTACTTTTAAGATCTCTTGTTCGGCTTGCCACACGCCATCTTGAAATTGAAATGACGCAAAATCCAGCACACATACATTCGGTTCATGCAGAGAATACGCATACGGGCCATCCATCACAATCTCAGTGAGATTCTCACCAGCAAAGACGACTGGTATTGTTGTATCTGTTTCATGAACAATCACAAAGACATGTTCTCCGTTTGGCGGAAAATCAGCATAAAGTTGCATCGCATTTCCATCGTGTTCCGTCTTTATACGCCAGCGTTCGCCTGTATCACAGCGCCATTCTTCAAGGACGCCTTGCGCTTGAATCGAGATGGATACATGTTCATAACCTACGTTACGATTTACATTCAACAATACGACATACGTCTGGTGCTCATCGGTTCGGACCTGACAATAAATATCATGTATGGTGTCACCTGTCCGTGAATCCCTGACAGAGATGGATTGATGTATAGAATGTTGTAATGTATCAATGAGTATTGAGGGATTCATTGGAATTTGGCTCGCTTGCGAGGCCAAGTTTGCTGCAAGTTGATTCGGTAACGCATCCACATAAGCAGGCGGTTCCCCTGCAAAAATCACCTTCCCACCTGCATCAACAAATTGTTGCAGCAACTGAAGCGTCGTAGAGCGAATCGTCAACATACCTGTGATAACTACCGTAGAATAGGTTGCCTCCCCAAATTTTAGAATCGGCTGACCTGCTTTATTATATTGGATACACGCCAATCTACCCAGCATTTCTTCATCGCCATAATCAAAATCCATCTGTGCGCCGCTGATCCAATGAAACGTATCAGCATATATTTTTTCCAATCGCTTCACTTCCGGTGATTGAACAGCCAATTTCTTCGACCATCCTGGATAAATTTGACACCAGACACTTTCAACGGGATTCAAAACAAGAATCTCACATTGTGCTTGCCCATGCGTCATGATCACACCAAGCCGCGAGAAGAACGTCTCGACGTAATCGTAATCTTTCCACCATGCGGATTGATGAGAAATGCTGGCTGGAAAATCGCGTTTGGATTCTCCTTCCATGGTATACCAAGAAAGATGATGACAACGTAAGTTGATCCCAAACAACGTTTGCCAGATGCCGACTGCTTTGTGGCCTTCAAGCGACATTTGCCAACCTGTACAACCGTACAACTCGCTTAACAACCATTTCTTACCCAGTTGCCTCGCTGCGGATGACAACTGCTTGGCAATCCAAAAATTGACATTACCTTCCGTTAACACATCGACACCCGGATATTCCATATGTTCGTAGAATCGCATCACCGAACCGTGCGGCACGACTTGTGCCGTCAAGTTATCTTCGTGAAGCACATGACCTGTGAGGATAAGATTATTTTCATTGCACCAAGCTTGAATCGGTTTAGCAAAGTTTTCAATGAATAAAGTTTGTAAGAGTTCCGTGTAATGCCATTTCACTTGCGAAACGTTGTGACCATTCGGCCAGAGAAACAATTCAGGAAGTTTCGATACGAGATCGTATCCAAACTTGTGTTGAAAAGCGTCGAACAATTGCGGGGTCCACGGCGCATGCCATTCACCGTGTTCATTCTGAATGCCAAACCCATCCATGAGTGAGCCCCGATGCGGTTCATCTGTAAATATACCTTTGATCGACTTACCAAAATGTTGACCGACGGATTTTTTGTACTTCTCGTGCGTAAGTTCGATGAAATATTGCGTCGCCTCACGATTCATCGTATCAACATATGTATACCCGTTATAAAAACTTTGTTTGTTCATCTCCACAATCGTAAAGGTTAAGACGGAGTATGGCTCCGCACATGCAGGCCGTTCGTCCCGTTGCAGTTGTGACAACTCTGTATATGCCAAACCATCCAGTTTGCAAGTAAAGGCAGCAATCATCGATTCTGTCCATGTGAAATCATCGACGCTTACGATTTGTAAATAGATGTATCGACTTCGGTACCGGGCATCCTTGGTTACCAATCCGCCCGCAGTGCCGCTCGGCCATCGATCTTCATCATATAACCAAGCTTCCATGCCGAGTTTCTCCGCTTCCTTAGCGCATGCTTCAATAAGCTGAAACCACGTTTCTCCAAGGTATTCTGTAATTAAGCCTGTGCGTGAATGCATAAAAAAACCGCCAAAACCCATCTCTTTAAACACATGAATTTGCCGAATAAGCTCTTCTAAATCCAATTCACCGTTCCAAGACCAGAACGGCTTGCCACGGTATGCTGCTGTAGGTTGTTGAAATAAATTGTATACATCTTGATGGATACTCATGCTTTCCCTCTTCCACTTATGGTTACAATAAAATGAAAAACTAACGGGCTAATGCGCCTCCATCAATCGGAATTAAGGCGCCGGTCACCCATTCACTCGCATCAGAAGCGAGAAATACGCATGCTTTTCCTAAATCATCAGGCCTGCCCATACTGCGAATAGCGACTGAATTTTCTGGTATCGAAAACGCATCAGGATTTTTGGCTAATATGGCTCTGCGTTGTTCAAGATTAATATCTGTGGGAACACCTCCGCAAAGAATCGCATTCACACGAATGCCATATTCCCTTACGGCATTCGCCATAGAGATGGTCAACGAATTGACCCCTCCCTTGCTGGAAGCATAGTGAACTTGCTGCACACCGCCGCGCATCGTCGTGACCGTGCTTATATTAATGATCGCGCCTTTCCCTTGATCCCGCATATATTGACCTGCCGACTGGCAAGTAAAGAACATCCCCGATAAATTCACTTTCAAGGTGCGCTCCCATACTTCTTCTGTAATTTGAAAGAAATCCTCAAATGGACATATACCGGCGTTATTTACCAAAATATCAATGCTTCCGAAGTCCTTAGCAACCTGATCCACCATCTGATCCACTTGTTGTTTGTTCCCAACATCCGCTTGATATATTTTCACTTCACCGCCCGATGCTTGAATTTCGTGGGCTACGCGAGTTGCTTCTTTCTCATTACTCGTGTAGTTAAGGGCGATACGGGCGCCAGCTTTGGCAAGCTCGACACAAATCCCACTGCCAATTCCGCGGCTGCCACCCGTCACGATCGCAACTCTGTTCGTCAGAACGCGTAACATGAAATTCCTCCCCATTCCGTTCTTGGTTCATATTGCAATTTAAGAAAGCTTGCGAAGTTGTTCAATGGCTTCTTCGTCTAACGCTACACCGAGACCCGGTGCTTGCGAAAGTTCAATATTCCCGTTCTTGAATGTATAGAGTTCAGACTGTTTTAGAATCCGCAATAACGGTTCATACATTTGCTCTAATGTGAGCGGCGGGAAGAGCAAAGCGAATTCCATCATGCGGCAACTCGGTATCGTGGAAGCCACTTGTAAGGATGCAGCGAGATCAGGACCGTTCGTACCATGCAAGATACAAGGAACATCGAATGCTTCCGCGAGCACAGCCACCTTCTTCGTAGGCCATATGCCACCGCTTATGAACACATCCGGTTGAATAATATCAACGGCTCTATGCACCAAATAATCACGAAAAATCGAAAACTCGGTCGAAAATTCCCCACCCGTAATTGGGAGGTTTACTTCATCTTTAAGTCGTCGATACGAAGCCAAATCTTCTCGGGCAAAAGGTTCTTCCAACCATGTTGCATCAATGGCCTCCAATCCGCGCGCTA